>JAYVXL010000714.1:0-3876 GCA_043785185.1 Myxococcales bacterium | reverse complement strand
CGGCGGGGATGAACGGCTTGGACGTGCCGGTCGGCGTGACGTCGCCGGTGTTGACGCCGGCGTGCTCGACGTCGTCGCCCTTCGCGCCCGCGTCGCCGTCGCCGTCGATCTTCTTGATCTTCTGATCCTTGGCGTTGAACGTGATGCTGCGGCGATCGACGACCGGGTTGTCGCCCTTCAGCGTGATCGTCGCCTTGCCGCCGATGTCCGTTCCGTCGCTCGTGCGCACCTGCATGACGTACTCGCCCGCCTCGTAGCCGCGCTGGCGCGTGAGGCCGAAGTCGAAGCGCGTCGTCTTGAAGATCTTGCCGCTGCCGTCGGCGAAGTCGACGTCCATGCTCTCGATGCTCGGCGTCTGCCCTTGCAGCGCCATTCTGTTGGTCACCGGCTCGGTGCGGTTGTCGACGAGGGCGCGCTCGAAGGACGCCGTCTTCGTGAAGAGAAACTTCATCGGCACGTGCGCGATCGTCGGCGCCTTCGGCAGCTCGAGCGTCACGAAGACGTGCCAGGCGCCGGAGACCTCGTTGGCCTCGGTGCTCTTCAGCTTGAAATTCCCCGCCGCGCGGGCGTCGCGGACGAGGAGCAGCGCGGCGCCGAGGAGGAGGAGGAGGGCGCCAAAGGCCTGCGTGAACTTGCGCGTCATGGTGGGGGAGACCGTACAATAGAGCGGGCTTGGGTGCGATATCGAAGGGGCGGCGGAAAACCAGCATGCATTCACGGGATTGTGGCGAAGCCCGCGCGTTGACAGGCCCCCCGGCGAGCGACAGACTACGCGGAGGAGCGTACGGAGCTCCCCGCAGTCCGCGCTCGGCGCGCGGGACCACCGTGCGGGGGCGCGAAGCATGAGCGACAGACCCCCGCCTGGCCCTGCGTCGACGTCGAAGTCGAGCGCCCCCGATCCGCTCCTCGGGCGAACGATCGACGGTCGCTACACCGTGACGGGCCTCATCGCCCGCGGCGGGATGGGCAAGGTCTATCGCGCCGAGCAAGCGCCGCTCGGCCGCACCGTCGCGCTCAAGGTGCTGAACCCGAGCTACGCCGGCGAGCAGGACCCCGAGTTCCACAAGCGCTTCTTCCTCGAAGCGAGCATCGCCAGCAAGCTCACGCACCCGAACACCGTCACGATCTTCGACTACGGCAGGACCGACGACGACGTCTACTACATGGCGATGGAGCTCCTCGAGGGGGCGACGCTCCACCGCGCGCTGCGCGAGGGCGGCCCGATGCCCGAGGACCGCGCCGCCCACATCGCGCGCCAGATCTGCCGCTCGCTGCGCGAAGCCCACGCGCACGGAGTCATCCACCGCGACCTGAAGCCGGCCAACATCTTCCTCGTCGTGCACGGCGACGAGCACGACTTCGTCAAGGTGCTCGACTTCGGGCTCGTGAAGAACGTGAGCGAGTCCCGCGGCGAGGACATCACGCAGACCGGCCTCTTCATGGGCTCGCCGAAGTACATGGCGCCCGAGCAGATCCAGGGCGACCGGGTCGACGCGCGCACCGACATCTACTCGCTCGGCATCATCCTCTACGAGATGCTGACGGGGCGCGTCCCCTTCGATCGCTCGAGCAGCGTGAACATCCTGATGGCGCACGTCAGCGAAGCGGTGCCGCCGCTGCGGACGATGAACCCGGACATCCAGGTGAGCGAGGGCATGGAGCACGCGGTGCTGCGCTGCCTCGAGAAGGACCTCACGCGGCGCTTCGCTTCGATGGACGAGCTGCTGCAGGGCCTAAAGAGCATCTCCCCCACCAGCTCGGGCACGCAGGAGGTCCGCTCGGCGGACGCGAGCGCGTCGATCCCGCCTGTCTACGGCGGGCCGCTGCAGGCCGCGCAGCGCCTCACGCCACCGCCGCCGCAAGCGAGCGGCGCGTGGCCCTCGCAGACGCCGCCGGCGGTGCCGGACATTTCGTCGTTCACGCCGCCGCCGAAGAGCCGCGCGCCGCTCCTGGCGGTCGCCAGTCTGTCGATCGGGCTGGCCGTCGCGATCGGCGTCGTCGGGATCATGAAGCGGCGCGGCGCCCCAGGTGAAAACGGCGCGGGCGCGGGCCCGTCCACGGTGACGACCGCGGCGCTCGCGCCGACGCCGCCGCCGAGCGCGTCGCCGCCGCCCGAGTCGCTCGTGAAGGTGCGCATCAACACCGAGCCCGACGGCGCGAGCGTGAAAGAGGACGGCGTCGAGGTCTGCAGCTCCACGCCGTGCGACGTGCTGTACCGCGGCGCCGACGCCGACGCCGAGCGCGAGCACAAGCTCGCCATCACGCGCGCCGGCTTCAAGCCCGAGCTGCGCGTGATCAAGGTCGGCGACAGCCCCATCTCCGTGAAGCTCGCAAGGTCCCCGGCGGGCGCGCGTCCGCCTCCGACGCCCCCCAAGCCCGACGAAGGCCCGAAGGGCTTCAAAGACATTCCGTACTAAATGGACGAGCATGATTCTCGTCCCTCGAACCATGGTCTCCATTTAGCTTCCGTCCTGGTTGGCTCCGCCCCCCGCCACTTCGTGTCGGGCCCCCTGGTTTCGCCTTCGGCGAGCGTCGTGCTGTGCTGCGCACGCCGTAGGCGCCGTGCGCGGCACGGTTCGCCGAAGGCGAGTCGGGGAGGCTCGAGAGCGGAGCGAGCGAGGGGGACGAAGTCCCCACCTGAGCAAGAACGAAGTCACTGCGCGCGATTCGAGGGACGACAATCGCGCTCGGTGACTTAGAGGACCAAAAGCGCGCTCAGCTCCGCTTCTTCAGGCGCGTCGACGGTGAAGATGCGGGGCGCAACGACGCGGGGGCTGGCGTGCGCGTCGACGGCTGGGCCGGCGAGGCCTTCGGCTCGTCGCCACCGATGACGCTGTACCCCGACGACGGTCGCGGCATTCGCGGGCGGAGGCTCGGCGCGCGCGGCTCGGTGAGATCGAGCTCGCTCAGCGTCGGGGCCGAGGCGCGCATCGCGGCCGGGACGGCGCCCGCGCTGGACGGCGGCGGCGTCGTGACGCCGGTGGAGGCGTGCGCGGTCTTGGGGCGATGCACCTGAACGAACGCATCGGCCATCTCCCTGGCCGACTGGAAGCGCTGCTCCGGAACGCGGTGAATCGCGCGCGCGAACCACGCGTCGAGCGCGGCGCCGAGGCCGTCCTTCACGGCCCGCAACGTCGAAGGGGCAGGCGGCGCGGAGTGCGTATGCGCGCCGAGCACCTGGCTCAGCGTGTCGCCCGCGTACGGCACGCGGCCGGTGAAGCACTCGTACGCGACGACGCCGAGCGCGTAGAGATCGCTGCGCGCGTCCGGCGGCTTGCCGTCGAGCAAGACCTCGGGGGCCATGTACTCGAGCGTCCCGCCGATGGCGTCCTTGGCGGCCATCCCCGTCGTCAGCTTGCCGAGGTACGCGATGCCGAAGTCGATGAGCTTGACGAGGGGGCGGCCGTCGTCGTCGGTGCAGAGGAAGATGTTCTCGGGTTTGATGTCTTGGTGGACGACGCCGACACCGTGCGCGCGGGCGAGCGCGCGGCACGCTTGGACGATGACCGCGGCGCAGAGGGCGAGAGACAGTCGGCTCTCGCGGCCGAGGCGCTCACCGAGCTCGTCCCCTTCGAGGAGCTCGTACGCGATGTACGGGAGCCCGTCCGCGTCGACGCCGCGATCGAGCACGCGCACGACGTTGGGGCTGAGCATGCGCGCGGAGAGCTCAGCCTCGCGCGCGAAGCGGACGAGCATGGTCGCGCGATCGGTCGGCACCGTCCGCAGGAGCTTCAGCGCGACGTCGATCTCGAGCTCTGCGTCGTACGCGCGCCAGACCGTGCCGGTCCCGCCGTCACCGAGCGGAGAGACGAGCCGATACCGGGTCCCTACCTTCGCGCCCACGGCCAAGCTCACGCGCACCCCCTTCCTCTAGAG
>JAYVXL010000713.1:0-3889 GCA_043785185.1 Myxococcales bacterium | reverse complement strand
CGCGCCCCCGCTCCACCCGCTCCTCGACGCCGCGGGCAAGTGGGTCCACGCGGACATCGCGCGCTTCCTCAGAAGCGTAGACGGCACCGGCGTCCTCGTCGGCGTCGCGGACACAGGCCTCGACGTCACGCACCCCGACTTCCTCGACGAGAACGGCAACACGCGCGTCGCGTGGCTCCTCGATCTCTCGCTCGCGCCGCGCGGCAACCACCCCGAGCTCGAGAAGAAGTTCGGCATCACCCAGAACGGCGCGCTCGTCGCGGGCGCGGTGCTGAACGCCGACGAGATCAACACCGTCCTCGTCAACCAGCAGAGGGGCCCGACCGATCCGATCGGCCACGGCACCCACGTCACCTCGATCGCCGCAGGAAACGGCGGCCCGACGCGGCGCTACAGCGGCGTCGCCCCGCGCGCCGGCATCGTGTTCGTGCGCGTCACACGCGACGCCAGCGACGCGATCGAGAACGACGATCTCATCCGCGCGGTGCAGTTCATTTACGACCGCGCCGACTTCGAGAAGCAGCCGGTCGCCGTGAACCTCTCGCTCGGCAGCGACTTCGGGCCGCACGACGGCACGTTCCTTTGGGAGAACGTGCTCGCGAGCTACGTCGGCCCGGACAAGCCCGGCCACGCGCTCATCGTCGCCGCCGGCAACAGCGGCTCGATCGCCGAGTCGCCGATCCACCAGAGCGTCCACGTCGCGCGCGGCTCCACGCTGCGCGTTCCCATCGCTACCGGCGGCGCGAGCAACGGCTCCATCCAGGTCTGGGTGACGATGCGTCAGGGCGCGGGCCTCGCGGTCGGCCTCGACGGGCCGGACGGCAACTGGATCAGCCCCGTCAGCGACGGCAACCAAGGCGCCAAGAACACGTCCGGGTACAACGCCGGCGTGGTCAACGGCAGCAGCGCGCAGGGCGGCGGGGGGCCGGTGCCGAAGGGCTCGCACGGCGCCGTCGTCCTCTGGCAAGGCACGTGGCCGGCCGGGCAGTACGAGGTGGTGCTCGAAGGGGAGGGCACCGCGGATCTCTACCTGCAGGCTGGGGGCGACGCGACGGGCGGTTCACGCCCGGCGTCGTTCGTGTCCGGCGTCCGCGAGGGGACGATCAACCTGCCGGCGACCCACCCGGCGATCATCTCCGTCGGCTGCACCGTCAACCGCGTCAACTGGACGAGCATCGACAAGGCGCAGGTCGCGCTCCACGTGCCGCTGCTGGACGGCGTCGGCGGGATGCCGCTCGTCGGCGCGGCGCCGCGCAACCTGCAGGACGGCGAGATGTGCTGGTTCTCGAGCGCCGGCCCGACGGTGACGGGCGTGCCGAAGCCGGAGATCGCCTCGCCCGGCGGGCTCGTCGTCGCCGCGATGAGCGGCCAAGCGCAGCCCGGGTCTCGGGGCAGCATCTTCACCAACCCGAGCTGCCCGCCGCTCAAGAAGGGCGGCGCGGCCGATCCGAAGTGCCTGCAGATCGACGCGAACCACGGCGTGGCCGTCGGGACCAGCATGTCTGCGCCGCTCGTCGCCGGCGCCGTCGCGCTCCTCTTCCAAGTGGACCCGACGCTCACGCAAGACAAGGTGCTCGCGCTCTTGCAGGCCGGCGCGCACGCGTTCCGCGGCGACGCGCCGTTCCAGGACCAGAGCGGGCCCGGCGAGCTCGACGTGCTCGGCTCGCTCGACGCGCTCGAGAGGATGCACGACCCGAAGGCCTTCATGCCGAGCGCGGACACGAGCTGGATAACGCTGAGCGCGGCGTACGTCGCCGCCGACGGCTCCACGCCGCTCACCGCGATCGTGGAGCTGCGGACGGCGGACGGGCAGCATGGCGCGGATCTCCTCGGCGATCGCCTGCAGGCGGCCGTGAAGCTGGACGGCACGCCGATGGTGCCGCCGGCGATCCTGCGACGCGGGCCGGGCGTGTACACGTACACGGTGCAGCCGCCCGCGGGGTACGGCGGCCGGAGGCTCAGCCTCGGCGCGACGTTCGACGGCGTCGACATCGTCGCGGCCAAGACCGTCCCGATCGCCGCCGACGTGTGGGCGAGCCAGTACCCGACGTCGGCGAAGGGCGGCTGCGACGTCGCGCGCCACGAGCCGCGGCGCGGCGCGAGCGGCCTGGGCGGGTTCGCGCTCGCGCTCGGCGGTCTCGCGTTCGCGCGTCGTCGCCGCGCGTGACCGCAGCACCGTGACCACCGCGCCGCGACTATTCGCGCGCGATCGTGAGCAGCCAGCCGTGCGGCTCCCACGCCTCGTCGTCGGGATCGAACGGGTAGGCGGCGTCGCCGGCGTTCGCGCCGACGACGAGCACCGTGGCGACGGCCTCTAGCCCCACGAGGCTCATTTGCGCGCTCGTCGCGCGGTCCGTCGTCGGGATCGGGAGGTGGCCGAGCTCGCGGCCGGCGGCGTCGAGCTTCACGATCGCCCAGCGCATCTTCGCGTGCGTCTCCCAATCGAGCTCGACCCGCAGGTTGCCGCTCGGCTCGCCGGCTCCGGCGCGACGAATCGCGACCACGCTCGCGCCGGCGGGGGCGACGCCGGCGGGCGGCGACGCGAGGCGACGCGGCTTGTCGGGCCACGGTACGTCCCAGTCGAGGCGCGCGCCGTCGAGCGCGCGCGCCACCGCGAGCTCGCGGAAGACATCGTCGAGCGTGGAGCCGGTCGACACGGCGTCGCGCATGCTCGTGCGGAGGACGGCGAACGTGTCGGGATCGTTCTTCCAGCGAAACGCGCCGAGCGGCGTCGCGCTCGGCGACAGCGCCCAGAGCGCGCGCAGCACGGCGCCCGGCGACGCGGCGAACGTCGCGTCGAGCCAGCGGTACGCGAGCCCCGCGCCGTCGCCGAAGTCCGCGCCGATCGCGGCCGGCGCTTCCGGCCACGCGTCGACGAACGCGCGCTCGGGGTGCGCCTGGAAGAGCGCCGCGTCGGCGCGCGCGCACGGCTCGACGAGCTCGGCCATCGCCGATGTCTGCGCGCGCGCGGAGCCGTCGTCCATCGCCGGAGACGTGCGCGCGAGGATCGCGCGGAGAAGCTCGCGCGCGACGGCGCGGTCGCGGCTGCATCCGGAAAGGCGCGCGTCGAGGAGCGTGAAGGCGCTCGCGCGATCGACCGGGCCGCGCGCGTCGCGCGTGGCGAGGACCGTCCGCGCGGCGAGCGCAGGCGACGCGGCGAGGTAGACGTCGTACGCGCCCGTGGCCAGGTCCGCGTCGGGCGTCGGCAGATCGAGCGCGCCCGCGGCGGTCTCCCAGGCGCGCTCGGCCGCAGCGAGCGTCGCGAGCACCGCCGGCGCGCCCACGTGCGCGGGCGCGTGCACGCACAGCGCGCGGCGAAACGAGCAGGCGCGGAGCGGCACCGTCGCGGGCGCCGGGCGCAGCGTGCCCGGCCGAATGACGGGACCGGAGAGCGCGACGCCAAGGCTCGCGTCGTCGGCGCGCGCCTCGGCATCGGACGCGCCCGCGCCTGCATCCGCGGCGTCGCCCGTCACGACGCCGGAGTCGGCGCGCGCCGTCGCGACCGCGGCCAAGACCGCGAGGCCGATTATCCGAGGCGCAACGCGCGGCATCTCCTCATGTTTAGCCCATTTGACATCGCGTTTTTCAGGCTCGTATAAACTTTGATGATGCCCTTCGCCTTCGATCCAACTGGCGCGGTCGAGTTCGATCTGCCGCGCGGGACCGTGCGCGGCGCGGGCAATCGGCTGATGGTCGTCCCCGCCTCGCTACTCGAGGAGATCGCCGTGTCGGCCGGCAGCGCGGCGGCCGTCACGGTCGCGCGCGCGATCGGCACCGCGTGCGGCCAGCGCGCGGCGCTGCGCATGGGCGGCGCCTCGGAGGCGCGCGCGGGGTCGATTGAGGACGTGCTCTCGAACCTCGCCGGCGAGCTGGCGATCTGCGGCGTAGG
>JAYVXL010000712.1:0-12376 GCA_043785185.1 Myxococcales bacterium | reverse complement strand
GAGGACACGGGTAGATGGAGGAGTGCCGGCCCGCGTGTAAGACCGGTCCGCAGCGCACTTGGCCAAGCTCGGACGCCGCGTGTACCATTCGAGAGATGCGTAAGCTCCGGCGGGTCGCGTTGGTGTTGGGTGCTGGGCTCGTGGCCGTGAGCGCGCTCGGGTGCTCCGACTGGTTCGGCTCCGACTTGGACCGCTACACGCCGCCGCGCGCGGAGGCCGGCGCCGACGCGCGCCCCGAGGCGGCCGCCGAGGCCGGCGGGGACGGCAGCGACGGCAGCGACGGCAGCAGCCCCGCCGACACGGGGACGGACACGGGCTCGGGCGGCGGCGACTCCGGGGGCGACAGCGGCGCCGACGCAGACACGGGGAGCGACGCCGGCGCCGACGCGCGCAGCGACGCGGATCTCGACGCGGCAGACGCCGCCGACTGAGCCGCGGGGCGGGCCGGGCGCTCAGCTGCTCGCGGACGTGTACTTGCCGAGCGCGCGCAGCCACACCGCGCGCGACGCGAGCGCAAAGAAGAGCGCGCCGCCGAGGGAGAGCGCGAGCGAGCTCGGCGGCAGGCGCCCGAGCATTGCCTCGGCGGGGTACGTGGTCATGAGCGCGAGCGGGATGACGAACGTGAAGACGAGCTTCGCGACGCCGCGAAACACCGAGGCCGGCCAGCGCGCGGCGTCGAAGACCGCCGTGAAGAGGTACGTCAGGTTGTCGACGCGGACGACGTAAAAGACCGCGCTCACCGTCAGGATCCACAACCCGTAGAGAAGGACGGACGCCGACGCCATCAGCAGGCACGCCGTGGCGAGACCCGACGCGGTGGGGCCGTGGCCGATGCGTCCGAACGCGTAGACGAAGATGACGACGGCGGTGACGGCGTTGATCGCCTTGCTCGGTTGGAACCGCGTCGTCGACACGAGGAACTGCGCGTCCGCCGGCTTGAGCAGCACGAAGTCGAGCGTGCCCTTCCGGACTTGCTCGACGACGTTGACGAGGCTCGGGTTGATGACGCCCTCGAGCAGGCCCTGCAGCATCGTGAACCAGCCTGTCACGACGAGCGCCTCCGGATACGACCAGCCGGCCACCTGGCCGCGCCCCTGGAACACGACGAACAGCGGCACCACCGCGGTCGCCGCCCACACCACCTCGATGACGATGTCGACGACGAAGTCCGCGCGGTATTGCATCGCGAGGAGGGTCGACGCCTTCAGCTGAATGTAGAGGAGGTAGAGATACCGGCGCACGCTCAACCTCCGTACGCGGCGAAGCGCCGTATACCGCGGCTCCAGAGCCACGCGGTGAGCGCCGCCATCGTCGCGATCATCCCCCACTGGCGCGCGAGCAGCGCGACGGCGGCGAGCGGCGCGCCGTCGTACGCGCCGGTCATGAGCTCGACGGGGAAGCCGATCTGGTAGTGAAACGGCATCCAGTCGAACGCCGCGCGCGCGCCGGGTGGGAACAGCTCGATCGGAATGAGGTATCCGCTCGCGACGAAATACGCGGCGAGGTAGATATCCCCCACCTTGAGGCTGCTCTCCATGAAGAGCGCGAGCGAGCCGACGATGAAGTTCGCCAGCAGCGTGAGCAGCCAGCCGCCGACGAGCGCGGGCACCCAGAGCAGCCACGCCGCCGGCGCGTGCGACACCGCGCGCCCGCCGACGACGGCGAGCGCGATGACCGCGACCGGGAGCGAGACCGCGAGGCGCATCGGCATCGCGGCGACGTTCTCGACCGCGTAGCCGACCAGCGGGTGGATGGGGCGGAGGAGGCGCGTCGCCAGCGTGCCCTCTCTCACTTCGAAGTTGATTTGCCACGACGCCCATGAGCCGGTGAGCTGGCGCACGATGAACGTCGCGAGGAAGTACGCCACGAGGTCCGGCTGCCCGAAGCGCCCGATCGGCGCGTCGGCTGCGACCGCGCTGAAGAGCGCCAGCATGACGAGCGGCATCGTCGTGGCGAGCACCCACACGAGCATCTCGGCGCGGTACGCGACCGCCTCGGAGAACGCGACGGCGAGGAGCGTCGGCAGCGCGCGGGCGGTCGCGCGTAGGTTCATTTCGCGGCCTCACCCTCGGCGGCGCTCGCGGCCTCACCGCGCGAGAAGAGCTCGCTCATCACCTCTTCGAGCGGCGGGTTCTCGACGGTGAGGTCTGTCACCGGCAACGTGCGGAGCGCGCGCTCGACCGCCTGATTCACGAGGTCGCGCGGCACGTCGAGCACCGCCTGCGCGACGTCGAGTGAGACGACCTTCCCGATGGCCTCGACGTCGGCGCGGGAAACCTCGCGCGAGAGCCGGAACACGACGCGCTTGGCGGGCCGGATCCGCGCCGAGAGCGCGTCGAGCTTTCCATCGTACGTGATCTTGCCCTTGTCGATCACGATGACGCGCGGGCACAGCGCGGCGACGTCGTCCATGTAGTGGCTCGTGAGGAGCAGCGTCGCGTTCCAGCGTTCGTTGTACTGGCGGATGAACGTGCGGATGGTCGCCTGCATCGATACGTCGAGGCCGATCGTCGGCTCGTCGAGGAACAGCACCTTGGGCCGATGGATGAGCGCCGCCGCGAGCTCGCACTTCATCCGCTCCCCGAGCGAGAGCTGGCGAGTTGGCTTCTTGACGAGATCCTGGAGCTCCAGGAGCGTCGTGAGCTCGCCGATCGTCTCGGCGAACTGCTTGCGCGGGACGTCGTAAATCGCGCGGTTGTACTCGAACGTCTCGCTCGGCGGCAGGTCCCAGAACAGCTGCTGCTTCTGGCCGAGGATGAGCATGATCTTCTTCAAAAACGCGTCGTCGCGCCGTCGCGCCTCGTGACCGTCGACGGTCGCCTCGCCGCGCGTCGGGTGCAAGAGGCCCGCGAGCATCTTCAGCGTCGTCGTCTTGCCAGCGCCGTTCGGGCCGAGGAAGCCGACGCGCTCACCCTCGGCGATCTCGAACGACACGTCGTCCACGGCGACGATCGATTTATACGTGCGGTGGAAGACCGCTGCCGCCGCCGCGATGAGCCCCGGGCTGCGCTCGTGGACCTTGTACTCCTTGCGCAGTGCCGAGACCGTGATCACCGCCGACATGGAACGAGAATCCGCGTGCGGTAGCAAGGAGCGCGCGAGGGGGCCCTCGGTACGCTCGAGGCGTGGGGCTGGGACGGAGCTTGCCGTCGGGCCCGCCGTCCTGGTGGCCGTGGGATGCGGAAAGAGCGAAATGCGCGGCAGGGCCGCGTCGACGGGTCCCGCGCTCATCCACTTCGAGTCGGGGACGACTTCGCTGCCGTTCGGTCCGGGTCTGGAAAGTCAGTCGTCGGGATGGCCGGTTGGGTAGACGAGGGCGGAGGTGTCGCCGAGCTGCTGGGCGATGTGGCGATTGGCGAAGTAGACGTCGTCGAGGAACAGAAAGGTCTCGGCGGTGGGCGGGCCGAGGGCGCCTTCGTAGGCGAGGTCCAGGTGGTGGTCGCCGAAGATGTGGTCGAGCGCGTGGAGGAACTCGCGGAGCCCGTATTCGGTGAAGGAGATGACCTTGCGGCGGCGATCGCGCGCGTGGGCGTCGCGGCGGATGATGCCGAGCTGCTCGAGGCGTCGGAGGGCGCGGCTCACCGTGGAGGCGGCGAGGCCGAGGGCGCGGCGGAGATGGGTTTGGTGGGCGCGGTGGGAAGGGGTTTGGTGGAGGGCGTAGAGGAGATCGTGGCGGGCGGGGGTGATGGGGGAGCGGGCGCGGGCGAGCCACGGGCGGACGAGGTTGAGAGAGGAGAGGTGGGCGCGCTTGAGGGCGAAGGCCATGAAGTGCATGGGGAGCGATAGAGCACGCGCCGTGCCTCAGGGTTAGGGGATGGGCCGGCGGCTCCTGGGTGGGACTCGTTCGGGTGGCGCGAGAGTGCGGATGCGCCCGCAAGCGTTCGCTATGCAACGACTTTGACGGAGGGTGCCGGCGGCGAGGCACTGCGCCAGCTGGAAAGGTAGCTCGGAGGAGCCCCTCCGCGCGCTCCACGCCAACGCCGTCCCGGACACTCGCTCCGGCCAGCGGGCCACCCTACCCGCGGGCCAAAATCCGCGCATCCTCGAGTTCCGCGTCCTCGTCGATCCGATCCACTCCATTGCGCGCGAGCTGCCGCGCCGCCGCCGCAGACCGACCGTCCCCCCGGTCGAGGCCAAACGCCGCGTGCTCCACAAGGAGCGCCAACTCAATCGCCCGCCCGAGCGTGAGCGCAAACCGGCGAGCCCCGCCCTCGACCGCATCCAACCCCGCGTCGCGAGCACGCCCGATCCACGCCTTGGCGTGTGCGAGCGCGTCTTTGGCGGCCGCCGCCGGGCGCGCCAACGCCGCGGGCGGACTGCCGATGGCACGCGCGGCCTCGCGCTCGAGCACCTCGAGTGATCCGCCCCGCGCGAGCGCGCGCAGGACGTCGAGCGACAAGACGTTCGTCGTGCCCTCCCAGATCGGCAACACTTGGGCGTCGCGAAGCAGCCGCGGAAGGCCCGTGTCCTCCACGTACCCGGCGCCGCCGAACGACTCGAGTGCCTCGCTCGCGACGGCGACCGCTTGCTTGCCCGTCGTGAGCTTGGCGAGCGGCGTAAGCAAGCGAAGGAGCGCGAGCTCGTCCTCGGTCGCGCGCCCGTCTTCCTCACGACCAAGGAGCGCGACGACGCGGAACGCGAGGAGGAACGCGCCCTGGAACTCGGCCTCCATGCCCGCGAGCGTGTCGGCGTGCAGCGGCTTGTCCGCGAGCTTCGCGCCGAAAGCGACGCGGCGGCCCGCGTAGTCGCGCGCGAGCGCGATGGCGCGGCGCATTCCGGCGACCGCGCACACCGCGTTCCACGTGCGCGTCACCGAGAGCATCGGCGTGATGTTTCGGATGCCGTCCTTCGTGCCGCTCACCGCGATCGCGCGCGCGCCGTCGAGCGTGAGCTCCGCGGTCGGCACCATACGCGTGCCCAGCTTGTCCTTCAGTCGGTTGACGAGGATGCCGTCGCGCAGGCGCCCGGCGTCGTCCCGCGTCTCGACGTAGAAGAGCGCGAGCCCGCCCCCGCCCGGAGGGTTGCCGGACGGGCGCGCCAGCGTGAGCGCCATTTGCGAGGTCGTCGCGCTCGTGAACCATTTGGTCCCGTAGAGGCGGTGGCCACCGGGGACGTCGTCGTCTGCCCTCGCGACGGTCTCGCTGATCCCGACGTCGCTGCCGCCCGTTCGCTCCGTCATCCACTGGCCGCTCGTCCACATGCGCGCCGGATCCCGGCTGATGAGGCGCGGAAGCGCGCGTTCTTGCAACTCCGTGTTGCCCGCCTGCGTGAGCGTCTTGGCCGCGCCGTCGGTCATCGCGAGCGGGCAGGTGTAGACCGCGGTCGACTCGCAGAAGAGATAGACTTTCGCCATCTGGTGCACGCGCGACAGCGCTCCATGCGCGCGTTCGTACGCCGTCGCGATGAGCCCCTCTTCCGCGGCGATGCGCGCGGCGCGCTTCCAGAGCGGCGTGAGCTCGATGTGATCGATGCGTTTCCCCCACGCATCCCAGTGGACGAGCCTGGGCTCGTCCTTCTGCTCGGCCACGCTCTGCCGGTAGAGCTCGCCGCCCGCGAGCTCGCCCAGCGCATGGAGGGCGGGCGTGAGCTCGGCGAGCACGTCGGCCGGCAACACACGCGCGAGGTAGCTCTGCAGGAGCGGGTCTTCGGTCAGCTGGTTTCCGAGCTCGGGCGGGGTCTGAAAGAACGGCATGACTGGGCGAGGCTACTCCAGCCGTCCCGGCTGGGCGCGGAGGATCTAATGCCGACCGCCCCTTCTGCGTCTAAGCTGAAGGTGAACGTGCGAGGCCACCGAACCCGGACCTTCTTTCGCTGGCTCCTCGCCGGCAGCCTGCTCCTGTCGGCGCTGCCGACGGGCACGGCGGCGCACGCCCAAGACTTCGATCCGCGAGGCCGCCACAAGCCCACCCCGAAGCCGGGTCCCGGACCGAAGCCGGGCCCCGCGCGTCCGGGACCGGCGCCAAGTCCAGGCCCCGGCCCCGCCAAACCGCCGGCCGATCCCGCCGCGCAGCAGGGCGTACTGATCGAGCGCTATACGCGCATCGTGCTCGCTCAGCCCGGGTCGCCCTTTCCGCTCCAGCGCCTCGCGCAGCTCTATCGCGACAAAGACGGCAACCTCACCGCGCTCGTGAAGGACTTCGAGGCCCGCGCCGCGCGCGAGGGCGCCGATCAGTACCCGGCCACGGTGAGCCTCGCGGGCATCCAGAAGCTCGACGGCCGCGCCGACGACGCCATCAAGACGTACGAGAAGGCCATCGCGATCAAGGCCGGCGACGCGACGGCGCTCCTCGCGCTCGCGCGACTGCTCCAGGATCGCGGCGACGTGGCCGGGGCCCGCGCACGCTACGAGCAGGGGCTCGCGCTACAGACCGTCGCCGTCGAGAAGGAAGCGACGATCCGCACGCTCATGGGCCTCTCCCTCGACGGCAAGGATTGGCCGGCCGCGAAGTCGTTTCACGGCCAGCTCGTGAAGCTGCAGCCGACGAGCCTCTTCGTCAAAGGCGAGCTCGGGCGCGAGCTCTTCGGCCGCGGCGAGTTCGAGCGCGCGGAGGCAGAGTTCAAGGAGCTCGTCGCTGCGGCGCGCGGCGATAACCGCACGCTCGCGCCGGCGCTGAAGGAGCTCGGGCGCGCGCAGGCCAAGGCCCACAAGAACACCGAGGCCATCGCGACGCTCAAGCAGGCGCTCGCGACCGCGGGCCAAGAGGCCGCCGTCCGCGCGGAGATCTACGAGACCGTCACCGAAATTTACCGCGCCGATCAGCAGCTGCCGGTGCTCATCCAGATGCTCGAGGCCGAGCACCCGTCGGACTTCGCGCGCCTCGCGCTCTTGGGAGCGCTTTACGAGGAGACGGGCGACGCGGGCAAGGCGCTGTCTACGTACGCGCGCGCGCTCGCGCAGAATCCCCGGCACATCGACTTGCGGCTCAAGATGATTCGCCTCTTGCAATCGCAAGGCGAGCTCGACAAGGCGATCGCCGAGTACGAGGCGCTCATCCGCGCAGCGCCGAACAACCCTTCGTTCGTCTTCGAGCAGTGCGACGCGCTCATGCAGCGCGGTGATCGCACGCGCGCGCTGAAGCTCCTCGGCGAGCTCGAGGCGCGGGCGACCGGCGACGAAGAGGTGCTCTCGCGCATCGCCGACTTCTACGGACGCATCGGCGAAGGCGAGAAATCCCTGCGCGTGCTGACGCGCCTCACGCAGGTCGCGAGCAACGATCCGTCGCACCTCGTCGACCTCGGCGATCGCTACTTCCAGGACGGCAACCAGCCGCTCGCCGTGCAGACGTGGAAGCGCATCCTCACGTCGATCAACCCGCGCGCGCGCGCGCTCGCGGCGCTCGGCGACGTGTACCTCGAGCACGACATGACGCAGGACGCGCTCGCGGCGTTCCGCGAGGCGGTGAGCCTCGAGCCGCAGAGCCTCGGCTACAAGAAGCAGCTCGCGTCGGCGCTCGAGCGCGCGCGCGCGTACCGCGAGGCGCGCGTCATGTGGGAGGACTTGGCCGAGAAGGCGAGGGTCGCCAGCGACAAGCTCCTCGCGCGCGAGGCGCGGTCGCGCGTCGTGGCGCTCTGGGGCATGGAGCACGTGCTCGAGGGGCAGGTCGCGCCGCTCGCCGGCCGCTTCGCCAAGGGCGACGTCGAGGCGGGGCGCACGCTCGCCGAGGTGCAGCTGCACCTGCGCAAGCTCCCCGAGGCCGAGGCGACGCTGCGCAAGGTCGTCGAAGCGGCGCCGGGCGACGAGGGCAGCTACCTCGCGCTCGAGCGCGTGCTCGTCCAGGAGAACAAGCTGGAGCAAGCCATCGGCGTGCTCGAGAAGCTCGTCGTCGTCGAGCCGAAGCGCGCGCGCGAGCTGTACCAACGCATGGCCGAGTACGCGACGCAGCTCCACAAGGACGACGACGCGATCAAGTACGCGGCGCGCGCCGTGGAGCTGAACCCCGACGACGCGGAGGGCCATCGAAGGCTCGGCGAACGCTACCGCGTGCGGCAAGACGTGGAGCACGCCATCGCCGAGTTCCGCGCCGCGATCGCGAAGAACGATCGGCTCTACGTCGTGTACTTCGAGCTGGCCGATCTCTTGCTCTCGCGCGGCGACGCCGACGAGGCCGACCGGCTTTTCCGCCGCGTCGTGCGCGGCGCGCCGGACGAGGAGCTCGTCGCGCGCGCGGCGCGACTGTCGATGCAGATCAACCTCGGCAAGGGGACGCTCGAGTCGCTCGAGCAAGACCTCCTGCCGCTGTCGATCGGCAACCCGCAGAAGAGCATCTACCGGCGGCTGCTCGTCGAGATCTACGGGAACCTGTCGTTCGGGCTCGTGCAACGCGTCCGCCACGGCGCCGGCAAGGACGCCGTGGAGGCGCGCGCCGCGCTCGCGCGCGTCGGTGGGCGCGCGGTGAAGCCGCTCCTCGACGCCCTCGCGGACGCCGACGCCGGCCAGCAGCGCGTCGCGATCGACGTGCTCGGCTACGTCCAGAACAAGAACGCAGGGCCGTCGCTGTTCGTGTTCGCGACCGGACCCGCCGACACCCAGCTGCGCACGCGCGCGATGCTCGCGTGCGGCGCGCTGCGCGATCCGGCGCTGCTGCCGAAGTACGAGGCGCTGCTCTTCCCGCGCGAGGGGAAGGACTCGCCCGAGACCTCGACGCCGAGCGACGCGGTCGCCGTCGCCGCGACGTGGGGCCTCGCGCGCATGGGCGACAAGCGCGCGCTGCCGCTGCTCCGGCGACTCGCGCAGCGCGGGTCGTGGGACATGCGCGGTCTCGCGGTGCTCGGACTGGGCCTGCAGAAGGATCGCGCGGCGACGGGCGACGTGGCGCAGATCGCGCGCGCGGTCGACGCCGGCAACGTCGCGCGCGCGGCGGCGGCGTATGCGCTTGGCGAGCTCGACGCCGAGAAAGAGACGGCGACGCTGCTCAACCTCGCCGAGGCGTCCGATCCGCTGCCGCGGCAGATGGCGCTCCTCGCCCTCGCGCGCATGGCCGGCCCGAAGGCGGACCCGCCCGGCGGGCGCGCGGCGATCGGGGCGATGGCCGACGCCGTGTTCGCCGGCACCGAGTCCGAGAACGCGCGCGCACGCGCGGGCGCGCGTGGCCTCCGTCGCGCGGGCAGCGCGGCGCTCATCCTGCTCGCCACCAAGGGCGCGCGCAGCCCCCGCGGCGAAGAGCGGGAGCCTTTGCCCGTGCCCGACGACGCGCTCGACGTCGAGGCGACGCTGGAGCAGCTCGTGCCCGGCGGCTTCTCCGACAAGGAGCGCGCGGCGGCGCTCGTCGAGTTCGCGGAGCCTTTGAAGCGCGCCGCCACGAGCGCCCTGTCGACGTCGCAAGAGCGCGCGCGCAGCGTGCTCGAGGCGATGAGCGCCGGCGACGGCGCGTTCGAGCCGTTCGTCGGCGACACGCCTGCGCCGGAGGCCGCGGCCGCGCACGCGAAGGCGCGCGAGATCGCGGCGGCGCTCGAGCCGTTCGTCGTCGCGTCCTTGGCGCGCCACCCCGACCCGCAGATTCGCACCAAGGCGATCGTGCTCCTCGCCCGCTCGCCGAGCGACGCCGCGGTCGGCGCCGTCATTCAAGCGGCCTCCGATCCGAGCGAAGCGGTGCAGCGCGTCGCGCTCGCCGCGATCGGCGCGCAGGGTGGCGCGCGCGCGATGACGGCGGTGACGAAGCTGCTCGCGTCGCACGAGAACTGGGCGATGCGCGTGCTCGCGGCCCAAGCGGTCGGGCGCCTCGGCGCGGCGGGCAGCCACGACGCCGCGACGACGGCGCTCCGCGAGGCCGCCACGAAAGATCCGTACGCGCTCGTGCGCGAGGCTGCGCTCGTCGCCGTCGCGACCTACGACGCCAAAGCCGCGCGCGATCTCGCCGCGGAGATGGAAAAAAAGGACGCCGAGCCGCGCGTCCGTGAGACGGCGCGCCAGATCGAGACCGGCAAGGTCAAGCCGTAGCGGGCCTTCGGTGTATCCTCGAGAGGCGATGCGCGCTCGGTCCCTCACGGCGGTCCTCCTCGGGGGCGCGCTTTTCCTCCTGTGCGGCCTCGCGGCAGGCCTGTCCGGCTGCCGCGATTTGTCGCGCTTCTCGAGCGCCGGCGACAGGTTCGAGGGCCCCGTCGTGCGCGGGACGTTCGTGCGCGCCGGCATCGCCGAGGACACGTCGATTTGCCTCAAGCTCGACACCGACCACCTCGAGGACGCGCCCGGCGCGATCAGCTCCACCGACGGGCGCTTCCACGCGACGCCGCTCCGGCCCATCCCGCAGATCTGGCACGATCCGCTGTCGAGCCTGTCGTTCGGCGAAGGGCGCGTGAAGAACCTCGTCTACGCCGTCACGCCGAGCCCCGACGCCGGCGACCCTCAGGACATGCTCGTCTTCGTCTCGCTGATGCAGACCGACGACATCGAGGTGCGCGTCGTGCGGAGCGCGCCCGGCGGCAGCACCAACGCGGTCTTCGGCGTCTTCACGCTCTCGCGGCAGCCTGGCGGATGCTCGTATTAGGCCTCGAGTCGTCGTGCGACGAGACCGGCGCCGCGATCGTGGACGACGGCGGCCGCGTGCTCTCGGACGTCGTGCAGAGCCAAGTGGCGCTGCACGCGCAGTACGGCGGGGTCGTCCCCGAGCTCGCGTCGCGCGATCACTTGAAGAACGTCGGCCCCGTCGTGCGCGAGGCGCTCGCGCGCGCGAAGGTGACGCTCGACGACGTGGACCTCGTCGCCGTGACGCATCGGCCCGGCCTCGTGGGCGCCCTGCTCGTCGGCGTGCAGGTGGCCAAGGGGCTCGCGTGGGCCGCCGGGAAGCCGCTCGTCGGCGTGGACCACCTCGTCGGGCACCTCTTCGCCGTCTTCCTCGATCGTGACGGCGCGCCGCGCTCGGCGCCGAGCTTCCCGTTCGTCGCGCTCCTCGTGTCGGGCGGGCACACGGCCATCTACCGCGTGGACGCGCCGCGCGCCGACGCGATCACCGAGCTCGGCGGCACGCGGGACGACGCGGCGGGCGAGGCCTTCGACAAGGTCGGCAAGCTCCTCGGCCTCGGATATCCGGGCGGACCGGTCGTCGATCGGCTCGCGCGGACCGGTGATCCTGCGCGCTTCCCGCTCGAGGCGCCGATGCTCCACACGGGGACGCTCGACATGAGCTTCTCGGGCATCAAGACCCGCGTGGCGCAGCTCGTGGACGCGGGGCTCCCGCCCGGCGAGCAGGCGATCGCCGACGTATGCGCGTCGTTCCAGGCCGCGGTCGTGGCGGTGCTCGTGAAGAAGACGCTGCTCGCCGCCGAGACGCACGGGATCGATCAGCTCGTGGTCGGCGGCGGCGTCGCGGCGAACGCCGGGCTTCGCGCGCGTCTCCTCGCCGAAGGGGCGGCGCGCGGAATGCGCGCGTTCATCCCGCCGCTCGCGAGCTGCACCGACAACGCCGCGATGATCGCCCATGCGGGCGCGCTCGGCGCCAAGGCCGGCGCGCGCGACGGCTGGGACCTCGTCGCGACGAGCACCTCGGTGCTCCCGCGCGTCACGCGTAAAGGACGCGGCGACAGGTAGCCGGCGAGCGCCGCGCGCGGCTCAATTGAGCCTGCAGATCGACACGTCGATCGTTCCGAGCGCGCCCTCGATGCCTATCGGCGCCTGCGCGGCCGAGCACGGCCCCCTCTGCAGGGTCGCCGGCGTGACCGAGCAGTCGAGCGTGGGCGCGAAGACGTTGCCCGCCGCCTGAAGCGTCTGCGTGACCGACGACGGTACGTCGACGAGCGCGAGGCAGATGCCGACGCCCTCGTTGAACGTGTTCGTGTCTTGGACGATGTTCCGCCCGTAGGACGCGCCGCTGCCCAGATCGATGCGGCTGACGTCGTTGAAGTCCTGCCCGGGCGCGCCGCTCGGGTTGCCCGAGACGCGCACGCCGTCGGCGACGTTCTTCAGGAAGACGCTGTTTCGAACCTTGACGGCGGAGCCGCCGAAGACGTGGAGCCCGCTGCCGCCGTTGGCCGCAGAGACCACGCCGTCGAGGTCGCTCGCCGGCGGGTAGGGCGGCAGCGTCACGAGCGCCTGCTCGATCACGACGCCCGCGCCGCCGTTCTTCGTCACGACGACGTCGCCCACGCCCGGGGTCGTGGTGGACGCGACGCCGGAGACGAGGATCCTGCCGCCCTCGCTCACGTCGACGCCGGCGCCCGCGTTCTGGGCGATGCGGGTGGGCGACGCGGTCGTGCCGCCGAGGAGCCGAACCGTCGCCGTCCCCGCGACGCGGACGCCCGGCGCGGGCTGCGCTTGCGTTCCGTTCCGGTGAACGTTGCTGCTGCTGCCGATGGTGAGCGCGCCGCTGCCCTGCGCGCGCACGCCGGCGAGCGCGAAGCCCGACACGTCGACGCCGAGCAGCGCGCTCTCGGCGCCGGTGTC
>JAYVXL010000711.1:0-3897 GCA_043785185.1 Myxococcales bacterium | reverse complement strand
TGCGCGGCATCGTCGCGCAGGATCTGAAGTCGATGCAGATCCGGTCGTTCCCCGGCGACTGCGTGTGCCTCGCGACCGGCGGCCCCGGCATCATCTTCGGCCGCTCGACCAACAGCGTCATCAACACCGGCACCGCGGCGAGCGCCGTTTACCAGCAGGGCGCGTGCTACGCGAACGGCGAATTCATCCAAGTGCACCCCACCGCCATCCCCGGCGCCGACAAGCTCCGCCTCATCTCCGAGAGCGTGCGCGGCGAGGGCGGCCGCGTCTGGGTGCCCCGCGATCCGAAGGAGGGCCGCGCGGGCCGCGACGTCCCCGAAGGCGACCGCGACTACTTCCTCGAGGAGAAGTACCCGGGCTACGGCAACCTCGTCCCGCGTGACATCGCGAGCCGCGAGCTGTTCAAGAAGTGCTTCCACGAAAAGCGCGGGGTCTGGAACGCGCGCAGCGGCAAGAACGAGAACGAGGTGTACCTCGACGTCTCGCACCTGCCGAGCGACGTGCTCCGAAAGAAGCTCGCCGGCGTCCTCGAGATTTACGAGAAGTTCGTCGGCGAGGACCCGTACACGAGCCCGATGCGCGTCTTCCCGGCGGTGCACTACTCGATGGGCGGCCTGTGGGTCGACTTCGAGCGGACGGCGGACGGCACGCTCGTCAAGGGCTCGCCGCGCAACCAGGCGACGAACCTCGAGGGCCTCTACGCCGCCGGCGAGTGCGACTACCAGTACCACGGCGCCAACCGCCTCGGCGCCAACTCGCTCTTGTCGTGCATCTACGCCGGGCTCGTCACCGGCCCGGCGATGGCCGCCTACCGAAAGAACACGGCCAAGAGCGCGTGGGACCTGCCGAGCTCGCTCTTCGAGAAGGCGGAGAAGCGCGAGCGCGCGCGCTACGACGCCATCCTCAAGATGGACGGGACGGAGAACGCCTACGTCCTGCACGCCGAGCTCGGCGAGACGATGCTCATGGGCTGCACCGTCGAGCGCCACAACGACGAGCTCACCAAGGTCATCGCCACGATCGACGAGCTCAGCGCTCGCGCGAAGAACATCGGCGTCACCGACACGTCGGCCCGCGCGAACCAGGGCGCGCAGTTCGTGCGGCACCTGCAAAACATGCTGGTCATCGCGCGCGTCATCGCGCAGGGCGCGAAGAACCGCGACGAGTCGCGCGGCGCGCACTTCAAGCCGGAGTTCAAGGAGCGCGACGACGCGAAGTGGCTGCGCTCGACGCTCGCGGTGCACGAGGGCGGAGACGCCACGCCGAGCGTCCGCTACGTCCGCGCGCTCGACTACACGCTGTGCGGCAAGCCCGTGCACGTGACCGACGAGGTCGACATCTCGCTCGTCAAGCCGCGCGCGCGCCGCTACGAGCAGGCCGGCGCCGCGAGCGCCGTGGCCGTCGTGACGAAGCCCGCGCCGAAGGACGGCGCGAAGGGCACGACCGCGGGCGAGAGCTCGCAGAGCGCGGAGTAGCAAGATGGAGCGCACCGTTCACCTGAAGGTTCGTCGGCAGGACGGCCCCGCCGCGCCCGAGACGAAGCGTTGGGAGGAGTTCAAGGTCCCTTGGCGGCCGCAGATGAACGTCATCAGCGCGCTCATGCACATCCGCAAGCACCCGCTCACCGCCGACGGCACGAAGGTCGCGCCGGTCGTCTGGGAGGCGAGCTGCCTCGAGGAGGTGTGCGGCGCGTGCACGATGGTCATCAACGGCCGCGTTCGCCAGTCGTGCACGGCGCTCGTCGACCAGCTCGCGCCCGGCGGCGAGGCGATCACGCTCGAGCCGATGACGAAGTTTCCGCTCGTGCGCGATCTGGCCGTCGATCGCTCGCGCATGTTCGAGGACCTGAAGCGCGTGAAGGCGTGGGTCCAGCTCGACGGCTCGCACGAGCTCGGCCCCGGCCCGCGCCAGTCGCAGGAAAATCAAGAAGAGGCCTACCCCCTCGCGCGCTGCATGACGTGCGGCTGCTGCCTCGAGGCGTGCCCGCAGGTGAACTCGTCGTCCAACTTCATCGGTCCGGCGGCGATCAACCAAGTGCGCCTCTTCAACCTGCACCCGAGCGGTAAGCTGCACGCGCCGGAGCGGCTCGAAGCGCTGATGGGCGAGGGCGGCATCGACGGCTGCGGCAAGGCGCAGAACTGCGTCGAGGTGTGCCCGAAGGGGATCCCGCTGGTCGACTCGATCGCGCAGGTCTCGCGCCAGACGACGAAGCGCATGCTGTTCGGCTGGCTGTTGAAGTAGCATCGGAGGGATGCGCGCCGGCTCGGCCTTTGCTGCGATCGTCGCGCTCGGCGCGGCGTCGCTGCCTGCGGGGCGCGCCGCGGCCGAAGCGCCGCAGACCTCCGCAGGGGCGCCGACCGACGAGCAAATCGAGGCCGCGGTGAAGGCCGACGCGGCGCCCTCTCCGGCGGCCACCGCGTCCCCCGGCTCTCCGGCGTCCGCGTCCGGCGCCGCCGCGGACGACGAAGCGCCGCCGCCCATCCCGCGCAAGAAGGGCATCGTCCTCGAGTCGCGCCTCGGCGCCCTCGCGTTTCTCGGGCGCTTCCGCCAGGTCGCCCCGACGGCGCCGTGGTTCCACGTCGACAGCGGCTACGAGATCTTCCCCTGGCTCCTCCTGTTCGGCGAAGCCGAGCTCGCGCTCACCGACACGTCGATCGCGCAGGACCCGTCCAAGGCGCGCGCGTTCCCCATCTTCGGCTTCGGCGCCGGCGCGCGCGTCACCGTGCACGTCACCGAGCGCGTGGCGCTCTATGCGCAGGGGGACTTCGGCCTGATGAAGGCCGACATCGCCAGGAACGCGTTCGGCTTGCTCGGCTTCAAGGACGCCGAGTCGCTCCAGCCGTACCTCGGCGCGCGCCTCGGCGTCGAATGGTACATGGTCGACCGTCACCTCGCGCTCGGCCTCGGCGCCGGCATTCGCGACGCGAAGGGCTTCGCCAAGACGGGCCCGGTGAGCGACACGCCGCTGATGGCCGACTTTGCGTTGGCGCTTCGGTACACGTTCTAGCGATAAGCCAACTCGGAGGGGCACGCCTCGCGTGCTGCTCTCCGCGCCCCTCGCCGAGACGCGGCGCGCCGCGGGCCGGTTCCTACAGGCGGCGCTCAAGAGGGGCGTCCGGGGACAGCCTATTTCTGTCCGGGACACCCTGCGCGCGCGCGAACGCGCGGAAATCGAGCCGTCTCGCCGTTGGCCCTAGCCTTGCTCTTGGGCAGTCCATGTTCCTCATCGACGGCAACGAAGTCACCGGTCCCGCCCGCCAACGCCTCATCGACGGCCTTGGCCGGCTCGCCCGCGCGTACGGCACTCCCTCCATCGTCGTGTTCGAAGGCGCGGGTCAGCTCGCGCTCCCGAACGGCGCCATGCGCGGCGGCGTCCGCGTCGTCTACGCCGGCGGGCGAGGCCGCGCGCACGACGAGATCCTGCGAATGGTGGAGCTCGACGGCGGGTGCCGCCGGTACACTGTCGTCACGCCCGATCGTGGGCTCGGCCGGCGCGTCCTCGCGCGCGGCGCGCGGACGGCGCCCGTGCTGCTTCTTCGCCGCGCGCTCGAGCAGGTCGAGCACGCGCCGCCGATCGAGCCGCGGATCGAGCGCATCGTCGCGTGAGCGCGACTGCGCTGAGCTCTCCGGGCCGACCGACGGTCGTCGCTCGCTCGCTCGCGCGCGGCGGCCCGCAAAAGGGCCAGTTCCGTCGCCGCGCGTGCGCGGTCCCCACCGAAAAAAGTGCCAAATTCCCGGAAAGTCGCCACGACCGCTTGAAGGTGCCGGCCATTCGTGTAGCTTCGCGCGCGTCCATCTGGACGGCCTTGGAGAGGTGACCGAGTGGCCGAAGGTACCCGCTTGCTAAGCGGGCGCAGGTCAAAAGCCTGCCGCGGGTTCGAATCCCGCCCTCTCCGC
>JAYVXL010000710.1:0-12383 GCA_043785185.1 Myxococcales bacterium | reverse complement strand
GCCCGCAGCGGCAATGATGGCCGCATAAGGCGCCCCTTTGGGGTAACCCGCCATGCTCGACCGAACCGAGCGTCGCGGCGCCGCCACCCGCGCGGGAGAGGCTCCAAGAATGGGCGCCGTAACCGCACACCCCGAGAGCCGCAGGGGCTCGCTGTTCGAGGTCCTGGGCTCGCGCTCGCTCCGCATGGTGCTGGTGCTCCTCCTCATGTGGACCGTCCTCGCCGTCCACCCGGAGACGCGCGAGGCGTTCCTCACGTCCGGCAACTTCTCGAACCTGACGGCGCAGGTCGCCGAGATCGTCATCATCGGCGCAGGCATGACGCTGGTGATCCTCATCGGCGGGATCGACCTCTCCGTCGGCGCCGGCATGGCGCTCACCGGCGTCGTGGCCGCGAAGCTTCAGATCGACCTTCACTGGCCCGCGTGGCTCACGATCCTCGCGGCGATCGCGACGGCGAGCGTCGTCGGGCTCTGGCATGGGCTGCTCGTCAGCCGCTTCCAGCTGCCGCCGTTCATCGCGACGCTCGGCGGCTTCCTCGCGTACCGCGGCCTGGGGCTCGTCATCGCGGACGCGCGCGGCCTGTCACCGATGGCCGATGACTTCCAGTGGGTCGGCGGCAAGCTCCCGCCGTCCGCGTCGATGGCGCTGTGCGCGGCCTCCTGCGTGATCGGCGTCGCCGTCATCCTGCGGCGCGATCAACGGCGCCGCGCGCTCGCGCTGCCCGCGCGCGGCGTGGGGACCCTGCTGCCCGTCGCGGCCGCCGCGCTCGTCATGGCCTTTGCGATGGTGATCTACAAAGACGGCATGCCGGTCCCGGTCCTCCTCGCGGCGATCGCGACGACGCTCGGCGCGGTGCTCCTCCGCCGCACGCGCCTCGGGCGCTACGCCTTCGCGATCGGCGGAAACGCCGAGGCCGCGCGCCTCACCGGCGTCCCCGTCGCGCGCGTCACGATCCTCATCTACCTGCTCATCGCGCTGCTCACGGCCGTCGCCGGCCTCGTCGCGGCCGCGCGCACCAACGGCGTCACGCCGGGCAACGCCGGCATCACGCGCGAGCTGCACGTCATCACCGCGGTCGTCATCGGCGGCACCAGCCTGTCCGGCGGCCGCGCGACGATGGTCGGCACCGTCATCGGCGCGCTCATCTTCGGCACGCTCTCGAACGGCATGAACCTCATGAACGTCAACTCGAACTGGCAGCTCGTCCTCTCGGGGGCGATCTTGCTCGTCGCCTCCCTCCTCGACTCCCCCGCCATCCGGAAGAAGTAGCCATCCCATGAGCATGCGCCGCAGCTTCGTCTCTCTCTCCTTCACCACGCTCGCCCTCCTCGCGTCGCTCGCGCCGCTCGGCTGCAGCAAGTCCTCGGCCTCCGCCGGCGGCGGCGAGGGCGACGGCAAGGGCCCGAAGGTCGCGTTCCTCCTCTCGACGCTGCAGGAAGAGCGCTACCAAAAGGACAAGAAGTACTTCGAGGACGAGGCGAGAAAGCAGGGGCTCACGCCGTTCACGTTCTCGGCCGACAACGACAACGCGCGCCAGCTCGCGCAGGTCGAGGACGCGCTCTCGCGCGGCGCAAAGGTGCTCGTCGTGCAGCCGACCGACAGCGCCGCCGCGGCCGCGTACGTCGGCAAGGCGCACGAGAAGGGCGTGAAGCTCGTGGCCTACGATCGCGCCGTCCGCGGCGACGCGGACTTTTACGTCGCGCACGACAGCCACAGGGTCGGCGTGCTTCAAGCCGAAGCCGCGCTGAAGGC
Source organism: Myxococcales bacterium (assembly GCA_043785185.1). Taxonomy (GTDB): domain Bacteria; phylum Myxococcota_A; class Polyangia; order Polyangiales; family Polyangiaceae; genus JANYHK01. Next base: position 10,630 of record JAYVXL010000710.1, on the reverse strand, counting down.
GGCGGGGAACAAGGGCAACTTCGTCCTCTTGAACGGCCAGTCGGGCCACAGCGTCGCGATGGAGATCGCGCGCGGCTACGCCGAGACGCTCAAGCCGTACGTCGACAAGGGCGACGTGAAGATCATCGTCGAGAAGAGCCACGACGCGTGGGCGCCGGAGCAAGCGCTCAAGACGGTCGAGGACGCGATCGCCAAGAGCAAGGGCGACATCCAGGCGATCCTCGCGAACAACAGCGGCATGGCGCGCGGCGCGGTGCAGGCGGTGCAGGCCGCCGGGCTCAAGAACGTCTTCATCGCCGGCGCCGACGCCGACGCCGCGAACGCGAGCTTCGTGTGCGAGGGCAAGCAGTCGGTCGAGGTGCTGAAGGACATTCGCCCGCTCGCCGAGAAGGCGGCGCAGGTCGCCGGCGCGCTCGCGATGGGCAAGGCCGTCGAGGGCGGCACGCCGCTCCCGGGCACGAAGACCCCAATCGTCGCGGTGCCGGTCGTTCTCATCGACGCGACGAACGCGAGGGCGCTCCTCGTCGACAGCGGATTCCACGCCGCGTCGGCCGTGCCCGGCTGCGCGAAGAAGTGATCATGCGCCGTCTTCGTGTCTTGCCGCTCGCGGCCCTGCTCGCGACCACCCCCGCGCTCGCTCAAGGGGAGACGCCGACGGAGGCGCCGGCGCCTACGCCCGCGCCAGCCTCGACGCCGGCGCCGGTCTCGAATCCAACGCCCGCGCCCACGCCGACGTCGCCGCCGATCCCGCCCGCCGCGGCGCTCCCCACCGCCGACGACTGGACGACCGCGCAGCACGCGAACGCGCCGCGCGGCCCGAGCTTCGCCGAGGATCGCGCGCCGCCCGGCACCGTCGGCGCGGCGGCGTCCACGAACGATTTCCAGTTCGGCGTGCACGGCTACCTCCGCGCGCCGTTTCGACTCAGCTGGAAACGCCGCGACACCGACAACCCCAACGAGGCCAAGTACAACCTCCGCTCGCCGTGGCTCGTCGACGACGACTATTACCGCTCCGGCTTCGCCTACACGCCGGTGAACGAGAGGGACTACACCGAGCTGTTTCTCCAAGCGGGCAACAAGAACGTCACCGCCACGGTCGCCCTCATGGGCTCGCTCTACTCGGACTCGGCGCGCCCGCTCATCGACTCGCAGCAGGGCATCTCGCAGGGCTACGTGACCTACCGCTACGCGACGAACGTGGGCGTGCCCCTCCGCGTGCGCGTGAAGGGCGGCTCGTTCTGGGATCGCTTCGGCTATCTGCCCAAGTACGACACGTACATCTTCGGGCGCACGCACCAGATCGGCGAGCAGGTGAAGATCGAGGCCGACGTCGACAAGCTCACGGTGAGCGCGCTGCACGGCATCGGCGCGCACCAGGAGGCGATCGACGCGAACCAGGGTCTGTCGATCCTGAATTACTTCCGCCTCGCGGCCGCCTACGACAAATACGTCGAGGTCGGCCTCACGTACCTGCGGACGTGGACGCAAGACAAGCGCCAGCTGAAGGAGCTCACCGACGCGAGCCTGCGGGTGTACGGCGTCGACGCGCGTGTCGACACGAAGGGCTACGGCAAGCTCTACGTCGCCGGCTCGATCCTCGACGCCGAGCAGTCGACGTACTTGTCGCCGAGCGTCGAGGTCCTGCACTCGTTCGGCGGGCGCGGCGTCACCGAGAACTACCTCGGCACCGACAAGAGCGAGAACGGCACCGGCACGGTCAAGAGCTTCGGCTACCAGTACGACGTGTCACTGCGCGACGTCCTCAAGGCGACGACCGGCGCCGTGCCGCTCGGCCGAGCGGACGTGCAGCTCTCGTGGTTCGGGCTCTACTCGTTCGTCCTGAGCAAGCAGCTCGACCTCGATCCGGCGGTGAACAAGAACGAGCGCAAGATGTTCAAGTACGGCCTCGACCTGAACGTGTGGGCGCTGCATTGGCTGGGCGCCGGGGTTCGGTACGACCGCGTCGTCTTGAACCTCGACGACGACGCGAACACGTTCCGCATCTTCTCGCCGCGCGTCGCCGTGCGCACCGACTGGCTCGAGGGCGGCCAGATCTTCCTCCAGTGGTCGCGCTACTCGTACAGCGATCGCGTGCGCCTGCGGCCCGGGCAGATCGCGCTCGAGACGCTGCCGGACGACAACGTCGTGAAGATTCAGGCGCAGTTCGCGTTTTAGGCCTTTTTCTCGTTGTTTTTCGCTAGCGCAGCGCGTCATACTGCCGCATAGTTCGCGCGATGTGCGGGCTCGGATTCGTCGCGGAGCTGCATCGGGCGCCGAGCCACGATGTCGTCGTGAAGGGGCTCGAGATCCTCCGCCGCTTGAAGCACCGCGGCGCGGCGGGCGCGGACCCGGCGTCGGGCGACGGCGCCGGCATCCTCATCCAGATCCCGCACGCGTTTTACGAGCGCGTGATGGGTCGCCTCGGCGTCGAGCTCCCGAACGCCGGCGACTACGGCGTCGCGCAGGTGTTCCTCTCGCGTGACCCGTCGCGCCGCGTCGCGCAGATGCGTCACCTCGAGGACACCGTCCGCTACCACAACCAAAAAGTCATCGGCTGGCGCGACGTGCCGGTGGAGCCGAACGTCATCGGCCATCTCGCCGAGCGCAGCCGCCCGGTGATGCGGCAGCTCTTCATCGGCCGCGTCTGCGACGTCTCCGCGTTCGAGCGGACGCTCTTCATGATCCGCAAGCGCGCCGGCCGCGTCGCGTCGAAGGAGGGGGACGATTTTTACGTCGCGAGCTGCTCGTCGCGCACGGTCGTCTACAAGGGCCTCGCCCTGCCGGAGCGACTCGCCGACTTCTACCTCGACCTCCAGCAAGAGGAGGTGAAGAGCTCGATCGCCCTCGTCCACTCGCGCTTCAGCACGAACACGTTCCCGACCTGGGAGCGCGCGCACCCGTACCGCTACATCGCCCACAACGGCGAGATCAACACGCTGCGCGGAAACCAGACGTGGATGAGCGCGCGCGAGCCCTTGCTCGAGAGCAGCCTCTTCGCCGAGCACCTCGGCGACTTCAAGCCGATCATTCGGCCGGGTGGAAGCGACTCGGCGTCGCTCGACAACGTCGTCGACTTCCTCGTCGCCGGCGGCCGGCCGATCGCGCACGTGATGATGATGCTCGTCCCCGAAGCGTGGGCGACGCAGACGGACATGCCCGACGATCGCCGCGCGTTCTACGAATACCAGGGCGCGCTCGTCGAGCCGTGGGACGGCCCAGCGGCGCTCCTCTTCACCGACGGCGCGGTCATCGGCGCGACGCTCGATCGCAACGGGCTCCGGCCGGCGAAGTACGTGGTGACGCGCGGCGGCCTCGTCGTCGTGGCGAGCGAGCTCGGCGTCCTCGACGTGGCGCCGGAGGACGTCGTCGAGAAGGGTCGCCTCATGCCCGGCAAGATGCTCCTCGTCGACACCGCCCGCGGCAAGATCCTGCGCGACGACGAGATCAAATCGGAGGTCGCGTCGCGGAGACCGTACGCGTCGTGGATCGCGGAGAGCAAGATCGAGCTCGCCAAGCTGCCGCTGATCCCGTCCTTGTACACGCTGGACAGGGAGACGCGCCTCCAGCAGGCGCGCGCCTTCGGCTACACGCGCGAGGACGTCGAGCTGCTCCTCGGACCGATGGCCGACGCCGGCGAGGAGCCCACCGGCAGCATGGGCACCGACGCGCCGCTCGCCGTCCTCAGCGAGCGGCCGCAGCTTCTTTTCCGCTACTTCAAGCAGCAGTTCGCGCAGGTCACCAACCCGCCGATCGACCCTATCCGCGAGGAGCTCGTGATGAGCCTCGTGTCGTGCCTCGGCGGCGAGGGGAACCTGCTCGAGGAGACGGCCCGGCAGGCGCGCATGCTGGAGCTGCCGCACCCGTTCCTGTCGAACGACGAGGTCGCCCGCATCAAGGGCAGCGCCCTGCCCGACTTCAAAGTGACGACGCTCCCCACGCTCTTCTCGCCGCGCGGCCTGCCCGGCGAGTCGCTCGCCCTCGCGCTCGATCGCCTGTGCGCCGGCGCGGCAAAGGCCGCGAAGGACGGCGCGAGCCTGCTCGTCCTCTCCGACCGCGGTGTGGACGAAGCCCACGCGGCGATCCCGAGCCTGCTCGCGCTCGCCGCCGTGCACAACGAGCTCTTGCGCACGGGCCTCCGCATGCGCGTCGGCCTCATCGTAGAGTCGGGCGAGCCGCGGGAGGTCTGCGACATGGCGCTCCTGCTCGGCTACGGCGCCGGCGCGGTGAACCCGTACCTCGCGCTCGAGGTCGTCGCGTCGCTCGGAAAGGACGGCGCGGGCTACGTGAAGGCGCTGAAGAAGGGCCTGCTCAAGGTGATGAGCAAGATGGGCATCTCGGCGCTCGCGAGCTACCAGGGCGCGCAGATCTTCGAGGCCATCGGGCTCGGCCCCTCGATGGTCGATCGGTATTTCCTCGGCACGACGTCGCGCCTGGGCGGAATCGGCCTGGACGAGGTCGCCGAAGAGGCCCTCGCGCGGCACGCCCAAGGGTACGGCGCGTCGCCCCGCGACGGCCTCGAGCTCGATCCGGGCGGCGTCTACGCGTGGCGCACGAAAGGCGAGAGGCACCTCTGGTCGCCCGGCACCGTCGCGAGCCTGCAGAAAGCGGTCCGCCGGGACGACGCGGCGAGCTACGACGCGTACGCGCGACAGATCAACGACCAGCGCGAGCGCCCGGTCACGCTGCGCGGCCTCTGGGAGCTCCACGCCACGATGCCGCCGGTGCCGCTCGAGTCGGTGGAGCCTGCGACCGAGATCGTGAAGCGCTTCGCCACGGGCGCGATGAGCTTCGGCAGCATCAGCAAGGAGGCGCACGAGAACCTCGCCGTCGCGATGAACCGCATCGGCGGCAAGAGCAACTCGGGCGAAGGCGGCGAGGACGCGGCGCGCTTCGCCAAGCTCGCGAACGGCGACTGGAAGAGGAGCGCGATCAAGCAGGTCGCGAGCGCGCGCTTCGGCGTCACGGCGCACTACCTCGTGAACGCCGACGAGCTACAAATCAAGGTCGCCCAGGGCGCCAAGCCCGGCGAAGGTGGGCAGCTGCCCGGCCACAAGGTCGACGCGGTCATCGCCAAGGTGCGCCACTCGACGCCCGGCGTGACGCTCATCTCGCCGCCGCCTCACCACGACATCTACTCGATCGAGGACCTCGCGCAGCTCATCTACGATTTGAAGAGCGTGAGCGCGCGCGCGAAGGTGAGCGTGAAGCTCGTGAGCGAGACGGGCGTGGGCACGATCGCGGCGGGCGTCGCCAAGGCGCACGCCGACGGCATCACGATCGCGGGGCACGACGGCGGCACCGGCGCGTCGCCGCTCTCGTCGATCCAGCACGCCGGCACGCCGTGGGAGCTCGGGCTCGCCGAGACGCAGGCGGTGCTCGTGCAGAACGGCCTGCGCGGGCGCGTGCGCGTCCAGGTCGACGGGCAGCTCAAGACGGGCCGCGACGTGGCGTTCGCGGCGCTCTTGGGGGCCGAAGAGTTCGGCTTCGCCACCGCGCCGCTCGTCGCGAGCGGCTGCGTGATGATGCGCAAGTGCCACCTCAACACGTGCCCGGTGGGCATCGCCACGCAGGATCCGGTGCTGCGCGCGCGCTTCCGCGGCACCCCGGAGCACGTGATCCGCTACTTCTTCTTCGTCGCCGAAGAGCTACGCGCCATCATGGCGCGCCTCGGCTTCAAGACGCTCGACGACATGGTCGGCCGCGCGGACTGCATCACCGTGCGCGAGGACATCGCGCAGAAGAAGGCGGCGATGCTCGACTTCTCGAAGGTCATTCGCCCGCCGCGTGCGGGCGCCGGGCCCCTTCGCTGCACGACGCGGCAGCCGCCGCGCGAGGACGGCCCGCTCGACGAGGCCGTGCTCGAGTGCGCGCGCCTGTCCATCAAGTACGGCGAGCCGAGCAGCATGCAGGTGCCGATCACGAACGCCGATCGCGCGTTCGGGGCGCGACTCGCCGGCGAGCTCGCGCTGCGCCACGGGGAGGCTGGCCTCGCCGACGGCAAGGTCTCGATCGAAGTCACCGGCACCGCGGGCCAGAGCTTCGGCGCCTTCGCGACGCGCGGCATGCTCCTCGCGCTCGAGGGCGACGCGAACGACTACGTCGGCAAGGGCCTCTCGGGTGGTGTCATCGCGATTCGCCCGCCGGCGCGCGCGCGCTTTCGCGCCGATCAGAACGTGATCGTCGGCAACACCGTCCTCTACGGCGCCACGAGCGGGAAGGCGTTCTTCGCCGGCCGCGCCGGGGAGCGCTTCGGCGTGCGCAACAGCGGCGCGACCGCGGTGGTCGAGGGCGTCGGCGACCACGGCTGCGAGTACATGACCGGCGGCGTCGTCGTCGTGCTCGGGGCGACGGGCCGCAACTTCGCGGCCGGCATGAGCGGCGGCCTCGCGTTCGTGCTCGACGAAGACGGCGGCTTCTCCTGGCGCTGCAACAAGGCGATGGTGGATCTCGACGCGCCGAGCGAAGACGAGCGCGAGCAGGTGCGCGCGTTCGTCGAGGAGCACGTCGCGCATACGCGCAGCCGCAAGGGCCAGGAGCTGCTCGCGGCGTGGGAGCGCGCGCGGTTCGTGAAGGTCGTGCCGCGCGAGCTGAAGCAGCTCGAGGCGACGCGCCGCGCGGCGCTCGCCAGCGGCGGCGACAGCGCGGCCGGCGCGACGACGAAAGGAGCGGGCTGATGGCCGACCCGCGCGGATTCCTGAGCGCCCCGCGAAGGGTCGACCCTGATCGGCCGATCGCGGAGCGCGTCCAGGACTGGCGCGAGGTGTCGCTCCCGGCGAGCGACGCCCGCGTGCAGGAGCAAGCGTCGCGGTGCATGGACTGCGGCATCCCGTTCTGCCACGGCGGCTGCCCGCTCGGGAACCTCATCCCCGAGTGGAACGATCTCGTCCACGCCGGCAAGCTGGATCTCGCCGCGGCACGGCTCCACGCGACGAACAACTTCCCCGAGGTCACCGGGCGCGTGTGCCCGGCGCCCTGCGAGGCGTCGTGCGTCCTCAGCCTGGAAGAGCAGCCCGTGACGATCAAATCGATCGAGCACGCGATCGCCGATCACATCACCGCGTCGCCGCTCGCGCCGGTCATGGCACGCGCGCGAAGCGGCAAGCGCGTCGCCGTCGTCGGCTCTGGACCCGCCGGCCTCGCCTGCGCGCAGGAGCTCGCGCGCGCGGGCCACGACGTGACGGTGTTCGAGAGGGACGATCGGCTCGGGGGCCTCCTCCGCTACGGCATCCCCGACTTCAAGATGGAGAAGGGCATCCTCGACCGGCGCGTGGACCAGATGATGGCCGAGGGCGTCGCGTTCGTCCTCGGCAAGAGCCCGCGCGCGGCCGATTTGCGCGCGTTCGACGCGACCGTGCTCGCGCTCGGCGCGCGCGCGGCCCGCGAGCTCGACGTGCCTGGCCGCGAGCTCTCCGGGGTCCACCTCGCGATGGACTTCCTCACGCAGCAGAACCGCCGCGTCGCGGGCGACGTGGTCCCAGCGGCCGACGCGATCCTCGCGACCGGCAAGCACGTCGTCGTCATCGGCGGCGGCGACACCGGCTCGGACTGCGTCGGCACGGCGATCCGCCAGGGCGCCGCGCGCGTCTTGCAGCTCGAGCTGATGCCGAAGCCGAGCCTCGTGCGCATGCCCGACAACCCGTGGCCGGAGTGGCCGCTCGTCCTTCGCACGTCCTCGTCGCAGGAAGAGGGCGCGGAGCGCGATTGGGCGGTGTCGACGAAGGCGCTTCGCGGCGAGGGCGGACGCGTCGCGAAGCTCGAGGCCGCGCGCGTGCGCGTCGTGGGCGGCCGGCTCGAAGAGGACGCGAACGAGGCGCGCGTCCAGCTGCGGGCCGAGCTCGTCCTCCTCGCGATGGGGTTCACCGGCCCGGAAGGACCGGGCCTCGTGGACGAGCTAGGCCTCGCGCGCGACGCGCGCGGGAACGTCGTCTCGGACACGGCCGGGCGAACGAGCGTGCCCGGCGTGTTCGCCGCGGGCGACGCGTCGCGCGGTCAGTCGCTCGTCGTGTGGGCGATCGCCGACGGCCGCCGCGTCGCGCGCGGCGTGCACGCGCAGCTCGCCGCGGGCCTTCGGCGCACGGCGTAATTCGTGCTAAAACGTAGGGCATGGTGCTTCGACGCCTCGCCTCGGTGCTGATGTTCGCGACCCTCGCCGCCTGCGCCAAGGAGTCGGCGGAGCCGGTCACGAAGGACAACGCGGCCGGCACTCAAGGCCGCGCCGCGACGCCGCCGCCCGTCACGATCCAAAAGAACCTCGCCCTCGGCGCGCCGATCCCCGCGAACGCCCCGGCCGTCGCGCTCGCCGACGTCGCCAAGAACCCGAGCGCCTACGACGGCAAGACGTTCATGACCACCGGCACCGTCACCGCGGTCTGCCAGTCGATGGGCTGCTGGATGGAGATCAAGGACGACGGCGGCCAGGCGCACATCAAGATGGCGGGCCACGGCTTCTTCGTCCCCAAGACCTCGTCGGGCCACAAAGCCAAGGTGCTCGCGACGCTCACCGTCGAGCCGGACAGCTGCGGCGAGGACGACTGCCGGCCCAAGGCGGCCAAGGCCACGGACGGCAAGCCGAGCGCCGAGGCGAAGCTCGCGAAGCTGCAGCTCGTCGCCTCCGGCGTCGAGCTCGACTGAAGCTGCGCGACGCGCGTGGCGCGGGCTCACCCGCGGGCCCGCAGCGTCGTGCCGGTGCGAAGCCTCCGCGACCCGTCAGGACACGCCGAGGAGCTTGTTCATCGACGCTTCGTCGGCCGGCGTGAAGGGGTATTGATCGAACTCTGCGCTCGCGACCCATTTGTACGCGGTGACCGCGCGGGGCTCGATCTTGTCGCCGAGGAGCGAGCACTCGTAGAGAAACAGGTCGACGACGTAGTGCTCGTACGGGTGGCTGACGAAGCTGATCAGCTTGCCGACGTCGATGTCCGCGCCGAGACGGTGGAGCACTTCGCGCTTCAGCGCCTGCGCGTCGGTCTCGCCCGGCTCGACGCGGCCGCCCGGGAACTCCCACATGAGCGGGAGCACGGCGGTCGCGCGGCGCTGCGTGATGAGGTACTTGCCCTCGTGCTCGAGCACGGCGGCGACGACGCGGATGGTGCGGACGTTCGAGCTCATCGCCGCGCCCTCGCGAACCCGATCGCCGCGACGAGCCCCGGCGCGCTCACATCGCCACGCGGAAAAGCTGCTGGCCCATGAGCAGCACGTCGCCGGTGCGAACCTCGGTCTCCTCGTTCAGTCGGAGGAAGGTGCCGTTCGAGCTGCCGAGATCGGTCAGCATGAGCCGGCCGTTCTCCCAGGCGAGGCGGCAGTGCAGGCCCGAGACGTAGCCGTCCTCGGGGAAGAGCACGTCGCCGCGCTCGCGGCCGAGGTGCACGCCCGTCTCCGGGACGGGGAACGCGTTGCCGGTGGTGTCGCGGCCGGTGACGAGCGCGATGCGGCCGACGTAGCCCTTCGACGGCGCGCCCAGCCGCTCGACGCCGTCCGGCGTGGCCGGCTGCGGCGCGACCGGCTCGAAGCGGAGGATCTCCTGCCCGATGCGGAAGATGCAGCTCGGTCGCACCTCGATGGGCGCGTCGCGCTGGAGCTTCTTGTAGACGCCGTTGAGCGACGCCTCGTCCTTCACCATGAGCTTGCCGGGCCCGACGGGGCGGAACGTGGCGTGGCGCGGCGAGAGGTAGCTGTCGCCGGCGAAGATCCCGCCGGCGTCGCGGCCGACCGTGACGTTGCCCTGCGGCAAGGTGTACGTGCCCGCCTCGCTGCCGTCGGCGCGGAGCGCGGTGAGCGAGACCGTGCCGCTCGACGCGACGAGCGCCTCCGCGACGGGCGCGGCCGGGCGCGCGGAGGCCCCGCCGAGGCGGAACCCGCACGACCCGCAGAACAGGTTCGTCGGGCCGTTCACGTGGCCGCACTGCGGGCACAAAACGGTCGCGCCACCGGCGGCGGCCGAAGGGCCGGGGCCGGAGCCGACGGACGAGAGGCGCTCGGGTGGCGCGGCGCTAGGCGCGGGCGCGCCCGCGCGGTAGGCCGAGCCCGGCGCGAGGCCTGCGGGAATCGCGGTCGTCGACGAGAGCGCGTTCGCCGCGGCGGGAGGCGGCACCGGCGCGGCGGCCGGCGGGGGCTGGGCGACCGGCGGCGCGGCCGCGGAGGCCGCCTTCATGCCGTGCGGAGGCGTCTGCGGAGAGAACGGCTTGGGTGCAGCGTCACGCGGGAGCTCGGCGCCGCAGCCCAAACAGAACTTGTAATGGTCCTGGTTGTCCTTGGCGCACTTCGGACAAGTGATCACAGTGCCTCCACAAAAGCGCGTAGCGCGAACCGCATCGACCCCGCCCCGACGGCCAACCGCCAACCGGGGCCGGACCCGCAAAGTTTGAGTATCAAGAGCCTATCAGAGGGGTCAAGCGAAGTGCGCTTCTATTGCCGCGGGGCCGGAGGTACATTCCCCCCATGCCCGACGCGACCTTCCCCGCCATCAACGTCCCCGGCTCCGGCCAGCTCTACGCCCGCCTCGTCACCTCCATGGGCGCCATCGTGGTGCGCCTCGAGGAGCAGCGCGCGCCCGACACCGTCAAGAACTTCGTCGGTCTCGCGACCGGGACCCAGGCGTACACCGACCCGCGCGACGGCAAGGTGAAGGAGG
>JAYVXL010000709.1:0-3903 GCA_043785185.1 Myxococcales bacterium | reverse complement strand
GCGCCGTCGGTCCGCCGTCGCTCGCGAAGTGCGTGCCGAGCTTCGCGTTGTGGCAGTCGGCGAGATCCGCCTCGGGCCCGACGAAGACCCACTGGTATGCGGCGCCGCCGTCGACGGTGACTTGCGTGCAGGTGTAGTCCTGCGTGCCGATCGCGCCGGTGTGGAGCAGCGGGCCGCCGCCGTCGGCCGGCAGCGCAATGGGCGCGGCGACGGTGGGCGGCGTCGTCCAACTCGAGGGGCACGCGTCGGGATCGGCCGCGTCGCCGCCCGTCCCCGTGTCGGGCGTGGTGCCGTCGGGGTGGCCGCCGCTGTCTTGCGACGGCAGGCTCGTATCCGCCGCCCCGTCGCGCGCGCCGGCGTCTGCCGCGCCTGCGCCGGTCGTGTCGTCGCCTCCGCAAGCCTGGAGGCCGAGCCCGTGGAGGGTAAGGAGGGTGGTGATGGCGATGCTTCGTTTCATGGGAAGACTCCGGGGTTTTGCACAAGGTGACGGTCGAGGCGCGGGCTCCGATTGAACCGGCGTTGCCACCGCATCGCGAGCTCGGCGAACGCCTCGTCGTCGGCCGCGGAGCCGTCGCCCTTCGCGTCGACGGCCATCGGGACCATGACGCGCGCGCCGATGCGCGCCGAGAGGACGACGCGCAAGGCCGCGTCCTCGCGCGCCGCGTGGACGACCAGATCCGCCTCCGGCTCGACGACGTCGTCGCCGCGGCTCAGCGCGCTCGCGACGTCGAACCCCTGCTCGGTCAACGTCCGCCGAATCGCCACGAGCGCGGCGCGCTCCGCCGGCTCCCGCGGGTCCTCGAGGCGAACACGCACGCGCGGCTTCTCTTGCGAGACCGCCGCCGTCGTCGCGTCGTTGAGCCAGAGCGCCGCCGCGGTCGTTGCGTGGGCCCCGGTCTGCGCGGGCGCCACGCACGCCGCCGCCGAGCCCAGCATCGCGAGCGCGAGCAGCGCACGCGCCCCTCCCGTCGTCTTGGCCATGATTTCCAAGGAACACCTCCCCTGAGCGCCGCCGCGCGGGATCGCGCGACGCGTCGTCCCCCCCGCGCCGCGGCCGCCCCCCGGGCCGCGCGGCGCTGCACGTCGAGTCCATACGACGCCGAGCTGCCGAGGTGTCGCGCGTGCAGAAGAAAAAACGCGGCCTTCCCCGCGCGGTTTCGAGATTGAGCGATTCCCACTGAAAAAACCGAAACTGGAGAGCTCAGCCGTCGTATTCCTCTTCCGAGGGCAAGGGGCCGCGCGCTCGCGCGGGGGTCGCGCGCCGGGAGGATCGCCGCTTGGGGGACGAGTGACGGATTGCGAAGGAAACGTCCGCGCGGACGCCGCGATGGGCCGCTACGCAGAAGGCGACGAAGCGGCGTTCGGCGAGCTCTACGACGAGCTCGCGCCGAAGCTCTTTCGCTATCTTCAGCGACAGACGCGAAGCCTCCCGCGCGCGGAGGACCTCCTCCAAGAGACGTTCCTAAACATCTGCAGCGCGCGCGCGAGCTTCTTTCCGGGCGCGCGGGTCACGCCGTGGGCGTTCACGATCGCGCGCCGGCTCGTCATCGACGCGAGCAGGAAGAGCGGCCGCAACCCGCTGGCGATGAGCGACGACCTCGAGGACGCGCCGCCAGAGTCCCGTCGCTCGCAAGGGCCGCGCGCCGACGATCTGCTGCAAGCGCGCGAAGGCGCCGAGCGCGTCGAGGCCGAGCTCGCCCGCATGCCCGACACGCAGCGCGAGGCGTTCACGCTCGTGAAGGTCGACGGGCTCTCCCTCGCGGAGGCCGCCGAAGTGCTGGAGATTTCGCCGAACGCGGTCAAGCTGAGGGCGTTTCGTGCCTATGACGCCCTCCGCGCCGCGCTCGGGGACGTCCTCGAGAAGGAGTGGACGCTGTGAACCTGTCGCCAGCTCTCAAAACGCGCATCGCGGAAGCCGCCAAGCGCGAGGCGGCCCCGACGCGCACGTCCGCGCGCCGCGCCGTGGTTCTCGTGTCCGTCGCCGCGGTCCTCTTCGCGCTGGCGCTCTTCGAGTGGGTCGGCGGCGTTCGGCCCGGCGACCCGCTGCGGGCCGTGCCGGATCGCCCGCTGACGCTCATCTGCGGCACCGTCATCGGCGGGTCGCTGATCGCGGCGGCGGCGACGTGGCTCGCGTTCGCGCGCGGGCCGTCGATGCTCGGCCGGCGCGCCTCGTGGCTGCTCGCGGTCGCGATTCTGACCCCCGGCGCGCTCTTCGTGTGGATGTACATCTGGGGCTCGCACTACCCCGACAACTTCATTTGGATCCCACAAGGCAAGGGGTTCAGGTGCCTCTCGCTGACCCTCGCGATGGCCGCGTGGCCGCTCGTCGCGCTGGCCTACCTGTCGCGGGAGAAGAACCCGAAGGCGCCCGCCGCCACCGGCGCGGCGCGCGGCGTCGCGCTGGGCGCCCTCGCGGGGATCCTCGTGGATTTGTGGTGCCCGATCGCCGGGCCCGCGCACGTGTTGATCGGTCACATCACGCCGATCCTCATCCTGATGGGGATCGGCGCCGCGGCGGGGCGCGTGCTCACCGGCGTGCGCGCGCGCCCGCCTGGCCGCTGAATCTGCGCAACCAAGCGTCGCCGAGGGCATCCAACTGGTACGCAACTAATAGTTGCGATACTGGTTGGCGACGCACCCCATGACCCTCCCTTCTCGAATTCGTCTGCGGTCCACGTTGGCCCCACTCGTCCTGCTCGGCCTGGCGCTCTCGGCGGCCGGATGCAATCGCCCCGCCGCCGCCAAGGGCGGCGACGCGATGGCCCCGCCCGTCCATGTGGAGACCACCGACGTGACCCTCGTCGAGGCGCCGACGGTGCTGAGGCTCACGGGCTCGCTCAAGGGCCGCAAAGAGGCGGACCTCGGCGCCAACGCCGCCGGCCGTGTGGTCCGCACGTTCGTCGAGCGAGGCGACGACGTGAAGGAGGGCATGGTCGTCGCCCAGCTCGACACGAGCAGCGCCGCGCTCTCCCTCGCGGAGGCGAGGGTCCAAGTGAAGTCCTCGCTCACGCAGGAGCAGATCAACCGAACCGAATGCGATCGCGCCGAGCAGCTCTTCGCAAAGAACGCCATCAGCCCGGCCGAGCACGACCAGATCACCGCCAAGTGCAGGACGGCCCCCATCGGCCGCGAGGCCGCGGAGGCGCGCCAAAATATCGCGTCGAAGAACGTGGGCGACGGCACCATCCGCGCGCCGTTCTCGGGGACCATCTCCGAGCGCTACATCGAGGTCGGCGAGTACGTGCAGGCCTCCTCCAAGGTCGTCTCGATCGTCCAAACCGACGATTTGCGGCTCGAGCTCACGGTCCCCGAGGCGCACGTCGCCGGCGTGAGGACGGGCGCCGCGGTCACCTTCACCGTGGCCGCCTACCCGGACCGGGCGTTCCAAGGCACGGTGCGCTTCGTCTCGGCCGTGGTGCGCCCGACGACGCGCGATCTCGTCGCCGAGGCGGTGGTCCCCAACGAGGAGAAGCTCCTTCGCCCGGGCATGTTCGCCGACATCTCGCTGGCGAACGGCTCCGAGAAGCTACCGTCGGTGCCGCTCGCCTCGGTGTTCGAGCGGCAGAGCAAGCGGCGCGTCTACGTCGTCGAGGGCGGTCGCCTCTGGGAGCGCGTGCTCCAAGTGGGCCCCGAGGTGAACGGCCGGCTCACGGCCCGGAGCGGCATCAAGGCGGGGGACAAGGTGGTCACGTCCAGCCTCGACGGCCTCACCAACGGCGCCCGGGTCGAGTAGGTCCGCATGCAATGGTTGGCCAATATCTGCGTACGACGGCCCGTCATGGCGTCGGTGCTCATTCTCGCGATCCTGGTGCTCGGGGTCGTCGGGTACTCACGCCTCGGCGTCGATCAGTTCCCTAACGTCGACATCCCCATCGTCGTCGTCACCACGCGTCTCGACGGCGC
>JAYVXL010000708.1:0-3910 GCA_043785185.1 Myxococcales bacterium | reverse complement strand
TTCGTGGCGCAGCTGTCGCACGACGCCGTCAGCTGTGCGCCCGACGTGCAGATCGAGTGGGCGCAGGTCGTGGGGGGCGGCGGCGGGGGCGGGGGCGGCGGCGGGGGCGGCGGCGCGTTGCAAGAGTTGCCGCAGATCGATTGGACCTCACCCACGCAGATCGAGTCCCAGGTCGTGGTGCAGCAGAACGGATCCTGCGCGCAGATCTTGGTGACGCACGGGTCGCAGCCCGAGGCGAGCTTCGCGCCCGTCGCGCAGTCGCTGTGCGCGCACGTCCCGGGCGGAGGCGGAGGCGGCGGGGGCGGCGGCGGAGGCGGCGGCGGGGGCGGCGGCGGAGGCGGCGGCGGGGGCGGCGGCGTCGCGGTGCCCGTCGCGATGCAGTCGTTCGCCTTGTTGGAGAACTCCTTCTGAACCGTCCAGCTCCCGATGACGGCCGCCTGGCCGTTGCAGATGTCGCCGATCTCGCCGTTCACCTGGTCGTACCAAGCCAGCGGCGGACCGATCGTCGTCGCGAGACCCACGGCGCCGTCGGTGACGGCCTCGATGAGCTCGTGCGACGCGACCTGCGTCTGGTTTTGGAGCTTGCCTCCTCCGCCGCAGCCGCCGGCGCACGCGCCGGAGAGGTCGGGCATGACGCCGTAGTAGGCGTTCTTGCCGTTGAGCACGAAGGTGCCGTGGTACGCGCAGAACTGCACGCACGACGTCGAGCCACCCTGCGTGATCGAGACCCCCGCCGGGAAGTGCAGCATGTAGAGGTTGTTCGCGTCGTTCGGCGGGAGCTTGCCCGCGTTGATCAGCTTGGTGATCTCCTGCTGGATCTGCGCGTCGGAAATCGTCGTCCCCGCGGGCGGCGAGGTGTCGACGACCGCGCCGCCAAAGCTGCCGCGATTGATGGTCTGCGTCGGCGTGTTGTACTCGGTGAGCCAGTCGAAGTACGGGCTGTTGGTGATGTCCGTGTAGAACTGGTTGAGGCTCCCCTGGTCCGGGACGCTGCTCCCCCAGTAGACGGAGTAGACCTTCACGGCGCTGAGCACCGGGCCGCCGTTGTAAACCAGCTTCGCGCCGGCAGGCGCGGACGCGACCTTCTTGCCCGTGCCGAACAACGGCATCATGTGCGGTCCGCCCTTCGGCGACGACACTCCGAACGCCTGCTGCGACGTGTCGCCCGTGGACTCGCCTTGACCGGCGGAACAGGCCGCGAGAACCGAACCGAGAACAGTAATAGCCGTAAAGCACAGCGCAGATCTGCGGGCCATGAATCCTCCAGCGATGTTGAAATGCAGTCGGCGCGAGCTCCGGCATAGTTCCGACAAGAACCGGGGACGCTCTCTCCGACTGTGGGTCGCTCAGCTTCGAGTCGCCACGTGTCTCCCACTCCGCATACGTTCGCGCAATCCGCTTCCCCTCTCGCGCGTTCACTTTGGTGGGAGCACGTCGGTGAGGCTGTGTGACGTGCTCACGTGAACCTCCAGCGCGCCTTCCGTCCCCCCTCGAAAACACGGCGTGCGGCTGCAATTTCGCGTGCGCGTAGCTGCGCGATTAGGTCACGTATCCGCGCACTGTAGGCGCGCGGATCTTAGTTGTACTCTGCACGAAAATGTGAGGCCCGCGCCTCACGGTCCGCGGGGCGCTAGGCCGCGCCGCAGCGCGTCGATCATGTCCTCGAGCGGCGCGCGGGCTCCCCGGAGGACACCCCACGTATTGAGGAAACCGTGGAACAGGCTGCCGTAGCAGCGCTCTTCGCAGGCGACTCCCGCGTCCGCGAGCTTCTTCGCGTACGCGCGCCCCTCGTCGCGGAGCGGGTCGAAGCCCGCGGTGGCGACGAACGCGGGCGGCAGCTCGGCGTGCGACGAGGCGTGGTACGGAGACGCGCGCGGCGCGAGGCGCGTCGCGAGATCCGGGACGTAGTGCCCGAGGAACCAGTCGAGCGTCGGCCGCTCCAGGAAGAACCCGCGCCCGACACTCGCGATCGAAGGGAACGTGAGCGACATGTCGACGGAGGGGTAAATGAGCAGCTGGAAGCACGGGCGCGCCGCGTCGCCGCGCGTGTCGAGGCAGACGACGGCGGCGAGGTTCCCGCCTGCGCTGTCGCCGCCGACGGCGACGCGCGTGGCGTCGATGCCGAGCCGGTCCGCGTCGCGCACGACCGCACGGAACGCGGCGGTGGCGTCGTCGACGGCGGCCGGGAAGGGGTGCTCGGGGGCGAGTCGGTAGTCGACCGAAACGACGACGCAGCCAGCCCCGGCCGCGAAGGCGCGGCACGGCGCGTCATGCGAGTCGAGCGAGCCGAGCGCCCAGCCGCCGCCGTGAAAGTACACGAGGCACGGCGGCCGCGAGGGCGCCCCGTGGGGGACGTAGACGCGCGCGCGGAGCGGGCCGGCGGCGCCGTCGAGCGACACGTCTTCGACCCGCGCGCGCGGCGGCGGGTCGGGGGCGAGGAGCCGCGAGCTGATGTCGAGCTCGCGCCGCGCGACGTCGAGCGGCAGCTCGTTCGCAGGCTTCACCCGGGCTCTCTTCGCGAGCGTCAGCATCAGCTGCACTTGCACGTCGAGCGTGTATCCATCCCTCGTGATCGGCGGGCCCGCGAGGCGGGCGAGGACGGAGTCGGGCAGCGAGAGCGTGCCCTTGGCGAGGAGGCGACGCGCCGCGTAGACGATCGCGTCGCGCTTCAGTGGGTTCACGCGCGCGACGGTACCAGAGATAGACTGGGCGGGTGACTCCGCCCGCACGCGCGCACGACTTCTTTCCGCCGCCCCCGCGCGGCATGAAGGGGCGCGCGGCGGAGCTCGCGACGCTCGCGCGAACCGTGAGCGAGACCCGCCCCGCGCGCGTCGCGCTCGTCGGCTCGGGCGGCAGCGGCAAGTCGATGCTCGCCGCCGCGCTCGGCCACCGCCTCGCGCGGACCTTCGGCGGCCGCATCCACTGGTTCCGGGTCGGCGCGTGGGACTTCCAGACGCTCTGCGAGATGCTCGCGCTGCGCTTCGGAACGCCGCGCGCCAGGGGTCAGCTCGTGCCGCGCCTCGTGCAGTTCTTGAAGCGCGAGGAGCGCCTCCTCGTGCTCGACAACCACGAGGACGATCGCGCGATGGCGCGACTGCTCGAAGCCCTCGCGCCGAGCGCCGCGTCGTTCGTCATCACGGCTCGCCGATGCCTTCTCTCCGGTGTGCTCATTTTTCCGGTCACCGCGCCGCGCGTCACGTCGGGCCAGTCGGCGTTCCCGCGCGTGGCCGCGCTCACGCGACCGCTCCGCTGGAACCCGCTGGCCCTCGACGTCGCCGACGCGATCGTGGCGACCCGCGCGGCCACCGCCCCTGGACTCGCGCGCTACCTCGAGGCGAACGGCGTCTCGCGCGTCACCGCGATCGCGCACGAAGACGACCTGCCCGAGGTCGCGCTCCTCGTCGCGTGGGCCTGGGCGCGCCTGCCCCCTTCGAGCCGTCGCCTCCTCGGCGTCCTGTCGCATCTCGAGGGGGACCACGCCGATCTCGCCTCGCTCGCGCGCCTCGCCGACGTCCCGCGCGGCGCGAAGGACGCGCTCGCCGCGCTCGCGCGGTGGCACCTCGTGCAGGAGCCGATGCGCGGTCGCTACGCGGTTCACGCCGTCGTGCGTTACGCCGTCCTCGCGCGCACGACGTTCGACGCCGCGCGCGCGTTCGAGCACTACGTGTCCTTGCTGGAGCGCGAGCCGTCGCGGCTCGCCTGGGAGCAGACGCACCTCTTCTCGGCGATGGACTACGCGCACAAGACGGGCGACATGCAGGGCATGCTCCGCGTCGAGCGACTGCTCGGGCAGCTCGACCCGCGGGGCTGAGCGGCGCGCGGCGCGTCAGAAGCCGAGGGGGACCGGACCGCCCTTCGGGGGCGCGCCGTCCTTCTTCAAGAGCTCGCCCAGCACCTTCTTCACGTCGTC
>JAYVXL010000707.1:0-12430 GCA_043785185.1 Myxococcales bacterium | reverse complement strand
CGTCCGGGGCGCCGGCGTGGGCACGGACGGACAGGCGGAGCTCTTCGACGCATGGCTCGCCACCGGCGCGCTCGCGCTGCACGCTTCGTCGCCGCCGCTCGTCACGACGCCGTCGACGCACCCGCGCGCGTGCCCGGTCGCCCGCGCGAACGCGCGCCGCGGCGGGCCGATCACCAACGCGTGGCACGAGGAGGTCGTGCTCCCCGATCCGCTCGTCCGCGCCGTCCTCGCGCTCGCCGACGGGACGCGCACGGCGGACGCGCTCGCGCAGGCGCTCGCCGGCGGCGCGGCGCCGTCCGCCGACGAGCACGCGGCGGCGCGCGCGAGCCTCGAAGTCCTCGCGCGGCTCGCGCTCCTCGTTGGCTGATCGCAGGCGGGCGCGCGCGTCGGCGGCGCCTCGCCTACCCCGGCAACCCGAGCTCGCGCCAGCGCACCATGCCGCCCGCGAGGTTCGCCACGCGCGTGAGGCCGGCTTTTTTCAGGATCACCGTCGCCATCGCCGAGCGCTTGCCGGACTGGCACACGACCACGACCGGTTTGTCGTCCTTCACTTCGCCCGCGCGCGCGCGCAGCTCGTCGAGCGGGATGTGGCGCGCGCCGTTCAGGCGGCCGAGCTCGCCGCGCAGCTCGGCCTCGCCGCGCACGTCGAGCAGCTCCACCTCCGCGCGGTGGGAAGCCACCCAGTCGGCCGAGATCTCTTGCAGCCCGGCGTACGTCGTCACGACCGGCCCCCACGACGGCGACGACGGCGCATGACCGTCCTCGGGCTGGCCGCTGCGCATGTTCGCCGGGAGCGCGACGTCGAGGAGCCGCGGGTGCGGGAGGCCGAGGTTCGACATGTAGCCGACGAAGTCCTCCTCGCGCGCGCCACCCCCGATGCGAGGGTTGTGGCGCTTCTCCTCGCCGATCGTGCTGGAGGTGCGACCGTCGTAGTCGTGGCCGGGGTAGACGATGCACGCGTCGGGCAGCGAGAAGAGCTGCGTCGTAATCGAACGAAAGAGGCGGGTCGCGCTGCCGCCCTGAAAATCCGTGCGCCCCGCGCCGCGAACGAGCAGCGCGTCGCCGGTGAAGACGGCGGATTTGTCGGCGAGCACGAAGGCCAGGCACCCGCTCGTGTGCCCCGGCACCGCGCGCACGCGCAGGCGCAGCTCGCCGACTTTGACGACGTCGTCGTCGGCGAGCGGCAGGTCGACGTTCTTGGCCCCGTACGCGCTAGAGAGGCCGATCCTGCTGCCGAGCGCGCTCTTCATCCGCCACGCCCCGGTGACGTGATCGGCGTGGCAGTGCGTGTCGAGCGTCGCCTTCAGCGTCAATCCGAGCTCGCGAATGAGCGCGACGTCGCGCGCGTGCTGCTCGAACACCGGGTCGACGAGGACGGCCTCGAGGCTCCGCGCGTCGGCGAGCAGGTAGGTGTACGTGCTGGACGTCGCGTCGAAGAGCTGCCGGAAGATCACGCCGTAAGAGTCGCACGGCGCCGCGCACGCGGGAATCCCCCCGCGCACCCAGTTTCGCGGCCCCTTGGGATAGACTCTGCGCATGCGCATCGTCGTGCTCGGCGGCGGCCCCGCCGGCCTTTACTTCTCGAGCCTCTGGAAGAAACGCCACCCCGACGCCGACGTGGAGCTCTACGAGCAAGGTCCCGCCGACGCGACGTGGGGATTCGGCGTGGTGTTCTCCGAGAGGGCGCTCGAGTTCTTGCGCGGCGACGACCCGGAGACGTTCGAGCTCATCACGCCGAAGATGGAGCACTGGCGCGACATCACGCTCGGCCACCGCGGCCAGCAGATCCGGATCGACGGCGTCGGCTTCTCGGCGATCGGGCGGCTCGAGCTGCTCCAGCTCCTGCAGGCGCGCGCGCGCGCGGTCGGCGTGAAGCTCTCCTACGGCCGCCCAATCGCGCAGGTCGCCGAGCTGGGTGCGCCGGATCTGATCGTCGCCGCCGATGGCCTCAACTCGCTCGTGCGCCGCAGCTTCGAGGGGGACTTCGGGACGTCGATCTCTTACCTGAACAACAAGTTCGCCTGGTACGGCACGACCAAGCGCTTCGAGACGCTCACGCTCACGTTCGTCCGCACGAACGAGGGCAGCTTCACCGCGCACCACTACCGCTACTCGAAGACGATGAGCACGTTCATCGTCGAGTGCGACCGCGCGACGTGGGAGCGCGCGGGCTTCGACGCGATGACGGCGGCCGAGAGCCAGGCCACGTGCGAGCGCGTCTTCGCCGAGACGCTGGACGGCCACGGGCTCGTCGCCAACGCGTCGCACTGGCGCTCGTTCCCGGTGCTCGCGAACACGCGGTGGGCGTTCCGCAACCTGGCGCTCGTCGGCGACGCGCTCCACACCGCGCACTTCTCGATCGGCTCGGGCACGCGCCTCGCGCTGGAGGACGTGATCGCGCTCGTAAAGGCCCTCGAGGCCGAGCCCGGCGACGTGCGCGCGGGGCTCGCGCGCTACCAGGCGACGCGTAAGCCCATCCTCGAAAAGCTCGTCACCGCCGCCGCCGCGAGCGCAGACTGGCACGAGCACTTCGCCAAGCACATGGAGCTCTCGCCGAGGGAGTTCGCGATGAGCTACATGACGCGCTCGGGGCGCATCGACCGCGCGCGCCTGCGCGAGATCGCGCCCGCGTTCGTCGCGTGGTACGAGGCGTCCTGAGCCATGCGTCGCGACCCGCCCGCGCCCGAGCCCGGCACCGTCGAAAGGTGGGCGTGGGACTACGTGCAGGGCGACGACCTCGCCGCCAAGCTCGCGCCGCCGGAGCCGCCGTGCGTGTGGGAAGACGCGCCGCCGCCGCGCCGAATCGCCGCGCCCGGTAGGCCGCGCGAGCTCGCCGTCATGGCGCGCGCGAAGAAGACGCGCGGCCTCGCGTCGCCCCACGGGCGCGCGCGCGCGCTGCACACGTTCCTGCACCACGAGCTGCAGGCCGCGGAGCTCATGGCGTGGGCGGTCCTCGCCTTCCCGAGCGCGCCGCGTGACTTCCGCGCGGGCCTCGTCCGCATCGCCGTCGACGAGGCCCGCCACATGCGCATGTACGCGGCGCAGATCGCGCGGCTCGGCTTCGCGGTCGGCGAGTTCGCCGTGCGAGACTGGTTCTGGGAGCGCGTGCCGGCGTGCGAGGGGCCGGCGGCGTTCGTCGCGGTGATGGGCCTCGGCTTCGAGAGCGCGAACCTCGAGCACACCGCGAGCTACGCGGCCCGTTTCCGGGAGGCCGGCGACGTCGAGGGCGCGCGCGTTCAAGAGCAGGTCGGTCTCGAGGAGATCGCGCACGTGCGCTTCGGCGCGCGGTGGTTCGCCGCGCTCTCGGGCCTCACGGGCGAGCTCGATTTTGCGTCGTGGCGCCGCGCCCTCCCGCCGCCGCTCTCGCCGATGTTGATGCGCGGCCGCCCGCTCGCCCGCGAGGCGCGGACGCGCGGCGGGCAGCCGGCGGCGTTCCTCGACGAGCTCACCGCATGGCAGCCCGAGTCGCCTGGGTCCTGAACCTCGACGCCGACGTCGAGCTCGCCGCCAGTGCCGGCGCCGCTGCCGGCGCCAGCCGCCGCTACACGCCGACGCGCGCGGTCGCCGCCGCCGCGCGCGCCCACGCCGCGCCGCTCGTCGGCACGCTCGTCGCGGAGGGTGATCTCGTCGTCGACGACGCCACGGCCGCCGGCGCGGCGCGCGGCCTCGTCGGACGCGCCTTTTGCCCGACGACGCGCGCCAGGGCGCTGCTGAAGCGCGCGGGCGCGGAGCCCGAGCCGGCGCCGCCCATGGAGGTGCTGCGCGCGGTCAACTCACGCGCCTTCGCGGCGGCGCTGGGGCAGACGCTTCCCGGCGCCGCGTTCGTGCGGGACCTCGCGGCCGCACGCGCGCACCTCGCCGCGCCGCCGCCGGCCGGCGACGCGTGGCGGATGAAGCGCGCGTTCGGCATGGCCGGCCGCGGTCAACGCATCGCCGCGCGCGCGCCGCGCGAGGCCGACCTCGCGTTCGTCGCGGCGGGGCTCGCCGAGGGCGGCGTGCAGCTCGAGCCGAACGTGCCCGTCGTCGCCGAGTACGGTCTGCACGGCCTCCTCTCCGCGGACGGCCGCGCGTCCTTCGGCGAGGTCGTCCTCCAGACGTGCGACGCGCGCGGCGCGTGGGCAAAGACGCAGCGCCTCTCGGCGTCCGAGCGCGCCGCGCTCGCGGATCTGCAGGCGCGCCTGGCCGCCGAGGTCCACGCCGTCGCGGCGGCGCTGTCGCGCGCGGGATATTTCGGCCCGTTCGGCGTCGACGCGTTCTCCTATCGCCTCCCGACGGGCGCGCTCGCGCTCCAGCCGCGGAGCGAGATCAACGCGCGCTACTCGATGGGGTTCGCGACCGGTTTTTTTGGAGTAGTGTCCGCCCGCGATGGCGAAGCCTGAGACGCCCAAGATCGATCGCGCCGCCCGCGTGCTCGTGGTGCTCGGCGTCCTCGTGTCCCTCGCTCCGTTCGTGACGACGGGGCTCGGGCTCGTCCTCGGCATGGCGCTCGGGCTCACGCTCGGCAACCCGTACGCCGCCACGACGAAGAAGGTCACGACGTACCTCTTGCAGGGCGCGGTCGTGGGCCTCGGCTTCGGGATGAACCTCCGCGTCGTCGTCGCCGTCGGCGTGCACGGCATCCTGTACACGCTCGCCGGCATCGCGGCGACGTTCGCCGCAGGCGCGGCGCTGCGCGCGCTGCTCGGCGTCCCGCGGGGCGTCGCCACGCTCGTCACCGTCGGCACCGCCATCTGCGGCGGCAGCGCGATCGCTGCCGTCGTGCCGGCCATTCGCGCGAAGTCCGAGGACGCGACCGTCGCGCTCGCTGTCGTGTTCCTCCTCAACGCCGTCGGGCTCCTCGTCTTTCCGCCGCTCGGCCACGCGCTCGGGCTCGATGAGACGCGCTTCGGTCTCTGGGCGGCGCTCGCCATCCACGACACGAGCTCCGTCGTCGGCGCGGCGGCCGCGTACGGCAAAGAAGCGCTCGACGTCGCCACGACCGTGAAGCTCACGCGCGCGCTCTGGATCGTCCCGCTCGCGCTCGCGCTCGGTCACCTCCACGCGCGCGCGCTCGCGCGCGACGGCGCGGGCGACGACGGCGCGGCGGCGAGCGGCGCCAAGTACCCGTGGTTCATCCTCGGCTTCCTCGGCGCCGCCGCGATCGCCACGTTCATCCCCGGAATGCGCGAGACCGGCGCGCTGCTCGCCAAGGTCGCCCGGCAGCTCCTCGTCGTGACGCTGTTCCTCGTCGGCACCGGCCTCACGCGACGCGCGCTCCGCGCGGCGGGCGCGCGGCCGCTCGCGCTCGGCGTGCTCCTCTGGATCGTGGCCGCGTCGCTCAGCCTCGCCGGCGTCCTCACGGGCTTCGTGAGCTGAGCGGCGGATTGGATCGAAGGCTCCTGCTGGCACGAAGATTTATTTCGTTTCATCGCGTGCGGTTGCGCCGGCCGATGGCGACGACGTCTTGCCATCCGCGCGAACGTGCGTCATTCATCGCGGCACATGCGTCCTCGAATCACCACGCTGGTCGCGGACGAGGGGTACCCGTCGGAGGATCTGCTCGAGGGCGGCGTCGAGGTGCCGACGCTCTCGCTCGTGGCCATCGACGACGACGCGATCCCGGTGCAGGCGGTGGACGACGCCAAGCTCGCGGAGATCGCCGCGCGTGTCGCCGCCGAGTTCTTCACGCCGCTCCTCGACGGCCGCTCGAGCATGCGCGAGCTGAGCGAGGGGACGGGCCTCGATCTCGACATCGTTCGCGCGGCGATCGTGAGGCTCGCCGCGCAGGGCGCGGTCACCTTCATCCAGCGGCCGCGCGAGCGCGCGGACGCGCTGCGCTAGAGCTGTCCCAAGTCTCTCGCCGCTTTTCGGCGTTTCTCTGGGACGGGGATCGCTCTATTCTCGAGGTCTGACATGACGAAGCCGCCCCTCCGCCACCGGACGACCAAGAGCGTCGCGGTGCGACGCGCTCCAGGTGACGCGCCTCCGCCCCGCAAAGGCGAGGTCGACGGGACCGCGCCGGCGCGCGACCACGAGACCGTGCCGGACATGCCCCGCCAACGGCGCCCGAGCAAGGCGGACGGCGCCGCCGCGAAAGCCGAAACGACGCGCGCGCGTCGCGACACCAAAGGTGACGACCCCCCGAGCTCGCGCCGCGACACCAAGAACATCAAACAGCCCACCGTCCCTCCGCGCAGCGGCCGTGACTCGAAGGCGCCCAAGCGCGACTCGAAGGCGCCCAAGGAGAGCCCGCTCCCGCCGGCCGACGAGGCGCTCCTCGTGAGCGTGCGCGGCGCGGCGCCGTTCCGCGTCAGCGGCGAGCTGCTCGACCCGGAGGGGACCCGTTACTCGGTCATCCCGGCGCCGCGCTCGTCGAAGAAGCCGCGGGGGTGAGCGGCAACGTGCGGCCCTCGACAGGCGCCGCCGGCGGCCCTTCGGCCTTGTGCACGCCGCGGTGGTCCTTCGCGATGAGGACGTAGAGCGACGGCACGACGAACAGCGTGAACAGCGTGCCGATGCTCATGCCGCCGACGAGCACGATGCCGATCGAGTTGCGCGCGACGGCGCCGGCGCCGGTCACGAGCGTGAGCGGGAAGTGCCCGACGACCGTAGCCACGGTGGTCATCAAGATGGGCCGCAGGCGTGTGAGCGCCGCCTCGCGGACAGCCTGGATCTTGGAGAGGCCCTGCTCCTGCTGCGCGTTCGCGAACTCGACGATGAGGATGCCGTTCTTCGACACGAGGCCTACGAGCGTCACCAGGCCGACCTGCGAGTAGATGTTGAGCGTCGTCGTCCAGCCCTCGGTCAGCTTGAAGTGCATGCCGGGCGGGCCGGCGAACTTCAGGAACGTGAAGATCATCGCGCCGAAAAGCGCGAGCGGCACCGAGCCGAGGAGGATGACGAACGGATCCCGGAACGAGTTGAACTGCGCCGCGAGCACGAGGAAGATGAGCACGAGCGCGAGCGCCATCGCGGGGAGGAATTTCCCGCCCTCCTGCCGCAGCTGGCGCGACTCGCCGGTGTAGTCGATGCGATAGCCAGGCGGCAGCGTCTTGGCCGCCGCCTCCTCGAGCACCTTGAGGCCGCCGTCGACGCCGCGCGGGGCGACGCCGGAGAGCTTCACCGCGTTCAGCTGCTGGAAGCGGTTCAGCGTGCGCGGCTCGACCGACTCCTTGAGCGTCGCGATCGCGCTCAACGGAATGAGCTGCCCGGCGGGCCCGGTGACGTGGATGTCGCGGAGCTGCTCGGCCGTGAGCCGGCCCTGCCGCTCGACCTGCGCGATGACCTTGTACGCGCGTCCGTCGATATTGAAGCGGTTCACGAAGTTGCCGCCGAGCGCCGCGCCGAGGTCGGCCCCCACTTGTTGGAGGCTGAGGCCCATCGACGCGATCTTGTCGCGATCGAGCACGACCTCGCTCGTCGCCTGGTCGATGCGCACGTCCATGAACGGCGGGAACGCGAACTGCCCGCTCTTCGCCGCAGTCGCCTGTAGCAGCTCGGCGAAGCGCACGAGCTCTTCGTGGCTCGCGGTCGACGCGATGACGAACTCCACCGGGAAGAACCCCGCGCTCGGCAGCGCGCTCGGAAGGAACGCCGGCGCGCGGATGCCGGCGATGCTCGTCAGCTTCTGGCTCAGCTCCTCCTGGATCGGGAAGATGCTGCGCTTGCGCTCGTCCCACGGCTTCACGAGCATGCCGCCGAAGCCCCCGGACGCGAACGTGATCTGGAACGCGTGATCGAACTCGGGCGTCGCGTGGTACGTCCGCTCGACCTCTGCGGTGTACGGCTGAACCTGCTCGAGCGTCGCGTTCGCGGGCACGTCGATCGCGCCGAAGACGACGCCTTGGTCCTCGTTCGGCGCGAGCTCGGCGGGCGAGAACATGTACATCGGCACGAGCAGGATCGTGAGCGTGATCCAGACGGCGTAGACCATACCGCGCGTGCGCAGCGTGCCGTCGAGGACCCGGGCGTAGACCCGCTTGAACGCCTCGAAGCCCCGGTCGATCTGCCGCGGCAGCCACGCCTCCGAGTGTCTTGCGGTGAGCAGCTTGGACGACATCATCGGCGACAGCGTGAGCGCGACGACGCCGGAGATGAACACCGCGCCGGCGAGCGTGAACGCGAACTCGCGGAAGAGCGCGCCGGTGAGGCCGCCTTGGAAGCCGATCGGCGCGTAGACGGCGCCGAGCGTGATCGTCATCGCGATGATGGGGCCGACGAGCTCGCGCGCGCCGACGAGCGCCGCCTCGAGGGGCGTCCTCCCCAGCCGGATGTTCCGCTCCACGTTCTCGACGACGACGATCGCGTCGTCGACGACGAGCCCGACGGCGAGGACGACGGCGAGGAGCGTGAGCAGGTTCAGCGTGAACCCGAGCACGAGCATCAGGAATACGGCGCCGATCAAGGACACGGGGATGGCCACGAGCGGGACGAGCACCGTCCGGAGGGAGCCCAGGAAGAGGAAGATGACGACGATGACGATGAGCACCGTCTCGGAGAGCGTCTTGACGACCTCCTCGATGGCGTTGTTGATGTACTTCGTCGAGTCGAAGGCGACCGCCGCCGTCATTCCGGTCGGGAGCTCCTTCTGGATGATCTCGATCTCCTTGCGGACGCGGGCGATGACGTCGACCGAGTTGGCGTTGGGCAGCACCCACACGCCCATGAACGTCGCCTTCGTGCCGGAGAAGCGGACGTCCTGCTCGTAGGTGTCGGCGCCCATCACCACGTCGGCGACGTCCTCGAGGCGCACGAGCGCCCCGCCCTGCTGCCGCACGACGAGCTTGCGGAACTCTTCGACGCTGCGAAGGTCCGTCGACGCCGTCAGGTTCATCTGGACGAGCTGGCCCTTGGTCTGGCCGACGGCCGCGAGGTAGTTGTTCTGGCTGAGCGCCTGCCGAACCATCGTCGGGCTGACGTTCAGCGCCGCCATTTTCTCGGGCTTGAGCCACGCGCGGATCGCGAACGTGCGGCCGCCGAGGATGTCCGCGCGCTGCACGCCGTCGAGCGCGGAGAGGCGCGGCTGCACGACGCGAATCAGGTAGTCGGTGACTTGGTTGTCCTCGAGGATGTTCGAGCCGAAGCTCATGTACATCGCGGCAATTTGCGCGTCGGATGGCTCGATGTTGATCGCCGGCACCTCCGCCTCGGGCGGCAGATCGGCGCGCACCTGGTTCACGCGCGCGCTGATGTCGGCGAGCGCGCTGCTGGCGTTGAAGTTCAGCTTGAGGCGGACGTTGATCGTGCTGAGGCTCTGCGCGCTCTGCGACTCGATGAAGTCGATGCCGTCCGCCGCCGCGATCGCGCGCTCGAGCGGCGTCGTGATGAAGCCGCGCACGAGATCGGCGCTCGCGCCGACGTACGCCGTGCGCACCGTCACCGTCGCGCTCTCGAGCTTCGGATACTGGCGCACGTTCAAAGAGCGGATCGCCTGCAGCCCCGCGATGATGATGACGAGGTTGACGACGATCGCGAGGACCGGGCGCCGGATGAAGATGTCCGTGAACTTCATGGGTGACCGGCCCTCACCGGTTAGGAGGATGGGGCGAGAGCTCGGGGTTCAGCTTCACGTCGTTGTTCACGACGACGCCCGCGCCGTTGCGCAGCTTGAAGGCGCCGGAGGTCACGACGTCCTGCCCCGAGGTGACGCCGTCGACGATCGACACGAAGTCCCCGCGCGCCTCGCCGATCTTCACGAACTGCTGCCGGGCCGCCTTGACGGGCTTCTTGTCCTCTCCGACCACGGGCGCGCCCGCGTCGTCCTTCCTGTCCTCGACGATGAAGACCGAGTCTCCGAAGGAGGCGTGGACGAGCGCCGTCGCCGGCACGACCACCGACGGCGCGCGCGTCGGCAGCACGATGGCGGCGGTCGCGAACATGCCCGGCCGCAGCTTCTCTTGCTTGTTCGGCACGCTCGCCCGCACCTTGATCGTGCGCGTGACCGCGTCGACCTGCGGCTCGACGGCGGCGATGACGCCGTCGTACGTTGCGTCCTTGACGGCCTCGATCGTGACGCGCACCGGCAGGCCGACCTTGATGTCCGGCAGGCTCTGCTGAGGGAGCGAGAAGTCGACGTACACCGAGTCGGTCGACTCGAGGATGGCCATCGGCGTGCCGGGGCTCAGGTACTGCCCGATGTTCACGAGGCGGATGCCGAGGCGGCCGGCGAACGGCGCGCGCACGATCTTGCGGTCGATCTGCGCCTGCAGGCCGGTCACGTCGGTCGCCGACGTCTTGACTTGCGCCTCGTCGGTGTCGACCTGCGAGAGCGGGATCGAGTTGCTGTTCGCGAGGGCCTTGGTGCGACCGAGGTTGATCTGCGCGAGGTCGCGCCTGGCCTGGGCCGACGCGAGCTGCGCGCGCTCGACGCTCGAGTCGAGCTCGACCAAGACCTGGCCCTGATGCACCACCGCGCCCGACTCGAACGAGATGCGGGTGACGACGCCCGGCGCGTCGTTGCTGAGGGTGACGCCCTTGCCTGCCGTAACGCTGCCGACGGCGGAGAGCGTCCCTTCCCACGACTGCGTCTGCGCGGGGCTGGTGCTCACCGTCTCCGGCGGCGGTCCGCTCTTCTCGAACCGCTTCCCCATCGAAATGAGCGACGAGATCTGCTGGAACTTCACGGCGACGAGCCCCCCCACGAGGAGGAGAAGAGCCAGAATCGGAAGGAGATAGCGCACCCTGCTGCGATGCTCGGGCTTCGTGACGCGTTCCGGGCTGTCCATGGCGGCCGCACACTAGCCCAAATGAGGCGCGGGTCGACGCCGGCGCGCGCACCCTTGCCCCCCGCGAACCGTCTCACGACGATGACCCCCTGACGTCCGCGGCGCGCGACGTTATGTTGCCGCGGTGAGCGTCATCCTCGAAACCCTCCCCCTCGGCTTCCCCTGGGTCACCGCCGACCCGTTCCTCTTCTGCGTCCACCACGACGACGCGTACCCGGAGGGGAACGACGCGCTCGGCCCCGCGGCGTCTCTCGCGGGGCGCGACATCGGACAAGACTTCGCCGGCAAGGACGGCTGGCGCATGTACCACGGCGACGTCGTCCCCGGCTTCCCGCAGCACCCGCACCGCGGCTTCGAGACGGTGACGATCGCGCGGCGCGGGTACATCGACCACTCGGACTCGCTCGGCGCCACGGCGCGCTTCGGCCGGGGCGACGCGCAGTGGCTCACCGCGGGCGGCGGCATCGTGCACGCGGAGATGTTCCCGCTCCTCGACAAGACGAAGCCGAACCCCGTCGAGCTCTTCCAGATTTGGCTGAACCTGCCGGCGGAGGACAAGATGGCGCCGCCGCACTTCGCGATGCTGTGGGAGGACGAGATCCCGCGGTGCCGCTTCGAGGACGAGAAGGGTCGCGCGACGGAGGTGACCGTCGTGGCCGGCGCGCTCGCCGGCAAGCGCGCGCCGTCGCCACCGCCGCGCTCGTGGGCGTCGCGGCCCGACACCGACGTCGCCATCTGGTGCGTCCGCATGGCGCCCGGCGCGCGATGGACTCTGCCGAAGGCGGCGAACGCGCAGGCGGCGCGCGTCCTGTACTTCTTCGAGGGGGCCACCCTGAAGGTCGAGGACCACGCGCAGCGCGAGCACGCGGCGCTCGTCGTCGCCTGCGATCGCGACGTCGTCCTGGAAGCGGGCGACGACGGGTGCGAGCTCCTCATGCTGCAGGGTCGGCCGATCGGCCAGCCGGTGGTTCAGCACGGGCCGTTCGTGATGAACTCGCGGGCCGAGATCCAGCGCGCGATCGGCGACTACCAGAAGACCCGGTTCGGGGGCTGGCCTTGGCCGAAGGATGACCCCGTGCACGCGCGGACGGAGGGACGCTTCGCGAAGCACGCCGACGGGCGGGTGGAGACGAAGGAGGACTAGCCGCGCGCCGGAGCTTCCGCGTCGCGCCGTCACCTTGGCGGGCGCGTCACCTCGCGAGCGCGGGCCCGGGCGCGGCGGCGACGTCGACGACGGTGCGGTACACGAGCCGCAGGCCGCGGTGGACGTTCTCGACGCTCACGCGCTCGTCGTTGCCGTGCACGCCGGCGAGCTCTCCGCGCGTCACCTCGAACGGCACGAGGCCGTACGCGCGCACGCCGAGGGCCCGCAGCACGCGCGAGTCGGTGGTGCCGGGCGAGATGGCGGGACCGGCCACGACGTTCGGGCGCCCATCGACGGCGTTGCGGACGAGCGCGTCGAACAGCGGATCGGACCAGGGGCTCTCGGTGCCGGGCGAGAGCTCCAGGATCTCGAACGTCACCTTCGGATCGTCCACGACGCGCCGGAGCTCCGCGAGCATGTCGACCGCGCGCGACTGGGGGAGCGTGCGGCAGTCGAGGATCGCCGAGACCTCGCTCGGCACGACGTTCGGCGCGCGACGCCCCTCGAAGCCGGTGACGTTGACGGTGTCGGTCACCGCGGCGCGCGCCTCGGGGCTCCCCAACAAATCGCCCATGGCGAGCGT
>JAYVXL010000706.1:0-3925 GCA_043785185.1 Myxococcales bacterium | reverse complement strand
CGCCGAACCCGTGGTCTCGGCGCTGGCGTTCGCCCACGCGCGCGGCGTGGCGCACCGGGACCTGAAGCCGTCGAACGTCATCCTGCCCGCGCCCGGAGCGGGCGGCACGGGCGGCCCGAAGGTCCTCGATTTCGGGACGGCGCGCGTCGTCAGCGCGTCGACGGTCGGCACCGCCGGCTTCACGCCGATGTACGCGGCGCCGGAGCAGTGGGATCCGGGGCGGTTCGGTCCGACGGGGCCGCGCACCGACGTCTTCGCGCTCGGCCTCCTCGTGGCAGAGACGGCGACGCTCGAGCCGCCGTTCGCGGCAGAGGGGATCGCGCAGCTGATGGATGCGGCGACGCGCGACGCCGCGCGCCCGAACCTGGCCGTGCTCCGCCCCGACCTGCCGGCCGCGCTCGCCGCGCTCGTGACGCGCGCGACGCGCACGCAGCCCGCCGAGCGCTTCGCGGACGCCGGCGAGATGCTGGGCGCGCTGCGGGCGCTCGTAGGATCCGCCGACGGCGCGCCCGAGCGCCACGCGTCGTCCCCACAGCACCAAGAAGCGCGCGCGTCGCCGCCGCCCGCGCCGCCGCCGTTCGCGCCGCTCCTCACCGCGCCGCTTCTCACGACGGGCGCGCCCGCGCTCCGGCCCGCGCGCACGCCCGCGCCGCCCGCGCCGCCGCGCTCGCCGGCGGCCTACGTGGCCGCGGTCGCCGCCAGCGTGCTCGTCGTGGCCTTGGTAGCGTTCGGTGGCGTGCGCCTCCTCCGGCAGGCGACGCCGGGGCCGCATGCGCGCGCCGTCTCGCCGCCACTCCCGCCTCCTCCGTCGGGCGCTTCGACCGCCAGCGCCACCGCGAGCGCGGGCCCGCCGGCGACGACGACGCCAACCCCAGCCACCTCCACCCCCACCGCTGCGACCGCGACGGCGACCGCGACGACGACCGCTGCGAACACGGCGACGAACACCTCCGCGCAGCTGACGCTCCAAAGCCGCTCGGGGGTGTACTCGAACCAGGAGCTCGACGACTTCTTCGCGCGCCACCAGGGTGAGCTACTCGGGTGCTACCGCGACGCGCTCAAGTCCGACCCGACGCTCCAGGGAAGCTTCAAGTGGCAGGCGAGTCTCTTCTCGGGGTGGACCTGCGAGAGCGACGAGACCGGCGCGCTGCACGCCAAGCTCTGCGCGTGCGTCGTTCGCAAGTCCCAAGACTTCAGCCTCTCCACGGACTACGAGCGCGCGCCGATCTCCGGAACGACGGCCACGTACAGCGTCCGGTACCGCCCGCGCTGATGCGCGACCGCGCGGGCGCGGCGGTGTACGCTGCGGGTCGTGGATCCGTTTGGCGTCGTCGGCACGGCGATCGCGGGCAAGTACCGCGTCGATCGCGCGATCGGCGAAGGGGGCTTCGGCGTCGTGTACGCCGGGTTCCACCTCGTCATCGGGCAGCCCGTCGCCATCAAGGTGATGAAGCCGGTCGGTAGCCCCGAGGACCGCGCGCGCACGACGGACGCGTTCCTCCGCGAGGCGCGCGTCCTCTTCGATCTGGCGCACCCGTCCATCGTTCGCCTGTACGACGTCGGCGTGACCGCGACGCGGCTCGGCGACGTGCCCTACGTCGTCCTCGAGCTCATCGCCGGCATGTCGCTCGCGCAGGAGGTGGCGCGACGCCAGCGCGGCGAGGCTCCGGCCTTCGCGGTCGCGGAGATCGGCGCGATCTTCGACGGGCTCCTCGACGGGCTCGCGACGGCGCACGCGCGCGGCGTGGTGCACCGCGACCTCAAGCCGTCCAACGTGATGCTCACGCGCGACGCGACGGGCCACGTCACCGCGAAGATCCTCGACTTTGGCACAGCGCGCGCGGGGACCGGGGCCGCCGGCGGGTCGGCCGGCCCCGTCGGCTTCACGCCGCTCTACGCAGCGCCGGAGCAATGGGACGCGCGCTTCGGGCCGACGGGGCCGGCGACGGACGTGTTCGCGGCCGGGCTCCTCCTCGCCGAGACCGCGCTCCTCGCGCCGCCGCTCGGCGGCGAGGGCATGGCGCAGATCGCGGGCGCCGCGATGGACGGCGCGCGGCGGCCGAGCATCTCGGCGCGCCGTCCTGACGTGCCGCGCGAGGTCGACGGCGTGCTCCTCCGCGCGACGCGACCGTCGCCGACGGAGCGCTTCGCGAACGCGGGGGAGATGCGCGTGGCGCTGCGCGCCGCGTTCGCCGGCCAGATGCATCCCTCCTACGCGCCGCCCGCGCGCCTCACGCCCGTGCCCCTCGGCGGCGCCGGCGTGGGCTTCGCCCCTGGCGGTAGCAGCGTCACGACCCACGCGCCGGTGCAGCACCCGGTTCATCACGCGCCGACGATGCCGTCGCGCGCCGCCGGCCCGCACCCGGTGTCGGTGCTGGCGCTCATCGTCGGCCTCGCGACGCTCGGCGCCGTCATCGCGCTCGCGATCGTCTTCGTGACGGTGCTTCGGCGGGAAGAACCCTCGGCGATGGTCCCTGCAACGACGACCCCGACCGCGACGGATCCTCCGGCGGCGACCGCGACGGCGGCGGCGACGACGCCCCCGACCGCGGCTGCGACACCGGCGCCGAGGCCATCCCCGACCCCGGCCCCGACCCCCACGCCGAGCCACACGCCCACCCCGCCGCCCGGCCCCGAGCGCGTCATCGTAAAGGTCGGCATGGCAGGCCAGTTCGACGCTGCGGAGCTCGCAAGCCTCGCCGAGGCCCACCACGGCGAGCTCGTGCGCTGCTACCGCACGTCGCTCGCGCACGACCGCACCTTGAGGGGGACAGCGACGATCACGGTGTTCAACACCTTGGGCCCGCAGGACTGCCGCTTCAGCCCCCAACCCGGCGGGGAGGCCGACGCTCTCTGCGCGTGCACGAAGGCCGCCATCGCCACGTGGAAGATCCCCAAACCCAATAGCGTGTTCGGCTCGTCGCTCTTTGAATACGAGATCTTCTACGCGCCGTGACGTCGGCCGCGGAGCCGACATTGTGATTGCACATCGCGCTCTTGTCGTCCGGCGCGCGGGATAGATCGAAGGGCGACCTCGTGCGTAGGAGGATGGACCCATGGAGCGAATCGGCGAGTACCTCATCAAGCGCCTGGTCGGCGAAGGCGGGATGGGCAAGGTCTACGAGGCCGAGGAGCGGCTCTCGAAGCGCAAGGTGGCCCTCAAGGTGCTCCGCCCGGAGCTGACGCGCAGCGAAGAGGGGCGGCGCCTGTTCTTGAACGAGATGCAAATCCTCGCGCACCTCGAGCACCCGAACATCGTGCGCAGCCTGGCGTCGATGGAAGAGGAGGGGCAGCTGGTGCTCGTCCTCGAATACCTGAACGGGCGGACGCTGCGCGACGAGCTGACGGCGCGGGGGCGCCTGCCGTGGCCGGAGGCCGTCGAGATCGGCGTGCAGATCGCGAGGGCGCTCGAGGTCGCCCACTCGCAGGTGCCCCCCATCGTGCACCGCGACTTGAAGCCCGAGAACGTCATGCTCCTCGGCGAGGGGACGCGCGAGCTGAAGGTCATGGACTTCGGCATCGCAAAAGTGCTCGAGAGCGCGGCGGCGACGAACACGCAGAGCATCGGGACGCTGCAGTACATGAGCCCCGAGCAGATCGACGCGAAGGCGATCGACGCGCGCAGCGACCTCTATTCGCTGGGGCTCATGCTCTACGAAATGATCTCGGGCGGTCCGCCGTTCCGGTCGGCGTCGCCGCGCGAGCTGCTCAACCTGCAGTGCACGGCCGCGCCGCCCGAGCTCGAGGACGACGTGCACGCGACCTTGCCGCGCGGCGTGGAAGAGCTCATTTTCTCGATGCTCGCGAAGGCGCCCGACGCGCGACCGCGCGGCGCGACCGAGGTCGCCGCGCAGCTCTCGCCGTTCCGCCCGGCGGAGCCGCGCGGGCCGCGGACGGCGCGCATGGGCCGCGCCGACGCGGCGAC
>JAYVXL010000705.1:0-3929 GCA_043785185.1 Myxococcales bacterium | reverse complement strand
GCGCCTTGACGCGCTCGTCCACGCCGAGCGCGGCCCAACCACGCTGCGCCTCGCGCGCGCGCGCGACGATCTCGCCGATCTGCGCGGTCTCGGTGGCGGTGACGTCGCCGAGCGCGGCGCCGTCGAGCGGGCTCATCGTGGAGAACACGGCTTCGGTCGTCATGGGGCGGCGGAGCATACCGCAACACGCCGCGCCCTCGGCGGTCAGAACGGCGCGTCGCGGACGATGTTGCCGGGCTTCGGCCTGGGCTTACCCTGCGGCGGCGGAGGCGGCGGGAGCGGCGTCGCGTTTCCGCCGCCACCGCGCGGCGGCGGAGGCAACACCACGGGGGCTGCCGGCGGCGCGACCGTAGGCGGCGGCGGCGCGGGCGCCGTGGGAGAGGGGGACGGAGGAGTCGCGGCGGCGACGGGCGACGACGCGACCGCCGGCGGTGTGGGCGCGGCGGGTGCCGGTTCGGGCGCGGGGATCGGATCGGCCGCGCGGCCCGCGGGCGTCGTCTGCGCAGTCGCCGACGGCGTGACGGCACGTGTGGTGGTCATCCCCGACGCGTCGTCGCCGGCGGGCTTGCGGAGCGCGCTCACCGCGGCGGCCGCGACGATGAGCAACGTCGCGATGCCGACGACGCCGACGACGATCGTGCGCATCCGCTTCGTGCGCTGCAGCTGGAGCGGATCGGGTCGGAACGCCGGCTCTTCGTACTCCACGCTCTCGGCGGCCTTGAACGGATCGGCGGCGACGACCGCGCGCGGCGGAGCCGGCGCGAAGCCGGGGGAAGCCGCCGGCGGCGCATGCTGCGCGTACGGCGACGCCGCGCCCGGGGTCGGCATGCCGAGCATCGTCGCCATCGCCTTCGGAGGCGGCGGCGCGCCGGGCGGGGCCGCGCCCGGCCGCGCGCCGGCCGCGTTCGCCTCCGCCGCCGCGAGCGGGCTCGCCATGATCTTCGTCGTCAGCTGCGTGAACTCCACTTCGACGTCCGACATCTTCGGGATGGCCTGCTCGTCGCGGAGCCCGTGCATCGGCAGTGTCGCCGACGGCGACGGACCGGGGGGCGGCGCGGCGCTTTTCGGCATCGAGCTCACGTCGCTCGTCGTCGGCGCGTCGGACACGATCGGCAACGTCGTCTGGCTCGGAGGCTCGGGGCGCGCCGACGGCGCGCGCCCGCTGAGGACGTCCTTGAGGCGCGTCTCGCGCTCGAGGATCGTCGGCAGGCAGTACACGCCGAGCGCCTCGGCCACCTTCGTCGGCGTCGCGAGGCCCGAGGCCTCGCCGCGCGCCGCCTCCTCGAGCGCGTCGGCGAACGCGGCGGCCGTAGCGTGTCGCCGGCTCGGCTCGCGCTCGAGGGCCTTCATGACGGCCGCATCGATCGCGGCGGTCACCTTCGCGCCCTCGCGGCTCGGCGGCGTGATCGGCTGGCTCTTGACCGCGCGAAGGACGTCGACCCCCGAGCCCGCGAACAACGTCCGACCCGCGAGCAGCTCCCAGAGCAGGATGCCGCAGGCGAAGACGTCGACCCGTCGATCGAGCGCCTGATCGGTCGCCTGCTCCGGCGCCATGTAGCCGAGCTTGCCCTTGATGTAGCCGGCTTGCGTCTGCGCCTCGCGCGCGATGGCCTTCGCGACGCCGAAATCCGTGATGCGCACGCTCCCGTCCCGCCCGAGGAGCACGTTCGCGGGCGTGGCGT
Source organism: Myxococcales bacterium (assembly GCA_043785185.1). GTDB lineage: Bacteria > Myxococcota_A > Polyangia > Polyangiales > Polyangiaceae > JANYHK01. The sequence continues at coordinate 2,247 of JAYVXL010000705.1, read as the reverse complement.
CGCGATGAATCACGTTCATGAACGTGCCCGCGTAGTCACGGAGCTCGTGCGCGGCGTGGAGGCCGCGGAGCACGTCCACGACGATGCGCAGCGCGACGCCGACGTCGACCCGCTGGCCGCGACGGCTCAGCTCCTTCATCAAGTCGGCGAGGCTCGCGCCGTCGATGTAGTCCATGACGAGGAAGAGCTCGCCCTCCTCCTCGTGGACGTCGTGGATCGACACGACGTTGGGGTGCTGAATGAGCGACGCGATGCGCGCCTCGTCCGCGAACTGCGCGGTCAGGCTCCGGTTCTGCAGCAGGTGCGCGCGCATGCGCTTGATCGCGACGAGGCGCTGGAAGCCTTGCGCGCCGTGACGCCGGCCGACATACAAGTGGGCCATGCCGCCCGACGCGAGCTGCGTCAGCACCTCGTAGCGGCCGAGGAGCGCGGGCCCCCCGGCGGGGCGCTCCCCGCTCTGCGACGCACTGCCCACCATTCGTCCACGACGACCGTAGCATGGGTCGCGCGCGCGCAACGGAATGGGGAGCGCGAGGGGGCCCCTCCGGGCCCCGCTAGGGTCAAAACCTCGGTCTCAGTCGCAGCGCGCTGCGCCGCAGCTCGCGCCGACGACGCTCCGGCCGCTGCCCGACGCGGTGTACGACGTCGGCCGCAGCGCGAAGAAGCTCGCCACGCCTGCCGCGACGAGGACGACGCCCGCTCCGACGAGGAACGGCGCGCTGGTGAAGAACGAGCTCCTCTCGGCCGAGGCGGCGCGCACGGGCTCGGTCACGGTCAAGCTCTTCGGCTGGTCCGGCGTGCCCTCTTCGAAGACGGCGCTGTCCTTCGCGTCGAGCGCGCGCACGTAATACTCGAGGCTCCCCTCGCTCACAGCGTTCGGGGGGACGTCGACCTGCTTGGTGCCCGACGGATCGCTGGTGGACACCGTGTAGTCGCGCTTCGGCGCCCAGCGGTAGCCCACGGCCACGCGCTTCACCACGTTCAGCGGATCGTGCACCGTCACGCGGATCCCGCCGCGCTGGTGCCATTGCACGGCCAACTCCACCTCCATCCCCGGCTTGCGCGACTGCGCCTGCCAGTAGCCGCGCGCCTCGGAGAACGGCTCCGTGAAGCGCGGGCCGAGCTTCGTGTCGACCTTGAAGTCCGACTCGTACTCGAGGAGGTTGATGAAGCCCTTCTTGGCTTGCTCGCTGTTGCCGAGCGCCGCCGAGGCGAGGGCTTGGACGCGCGTAGCGCGCGTGAGGACGTCGTGGCTCAGCCCACGAAGCGCGAGCACGGCCTCGGCCGCAGCCGCGGCGTTCTGGTAGTCGAGCGCGGCGTACGCGTTCTCCGCGGCGGCGAGGCTGGCTTCCGGCGAGGTCGCGCCGAACGCCGGCGCGGCGAACGACGCGGACGCTGCCGCAGCGACGAGGACGAGGGTGGCGAACGAGCGACGCACGGTCACTTGCAGGCCCCCCTGCATTTGTCGGACAGCTTGTTGCACATCGTCGTTCCGAGCTTCTGGCGGTCGTCGATGAACGTGAGCGGAATGGAGAGCGCTTGCGTGGTTCCGTACGCCGCCTGGACGGCGCACCCGATGAACACGTCCTTGCCGCCGATCTGCCCGACCGCGACCATCGTGTAGTCGGCCTTGACGTCGAGATCGAACCCGTTGCCGTCGTTCTGGAGGAGCTGGCACGGCGCCAGCGTCGCGGTCTCCGCGACGGTGGGCGGGAACGGCTGCGCCGTCTGACGGAGGCGCACGAGATCGTTGCACGACTGTGTGCCCGCGAAGACGTACACCTTGACGTTGTCGGTGAGCACGGCCGCGCTCGTCGACGGGAAGCCGACGTCGAACGCGATCTGCTCGGGGGACGACGTCTTCTTCGACGCGCACGCCGCGCTGACGGCGACAATGAGCGCGCACGAGATCGTGGCTCTGGACAGGATCATGGGTTCTTTAGAAGGCCAGCCGCTTGGAGATGGTCTCGCCGGCCTTGATGGTCACGACGGTGGTTTCGTGCAGGTTCTCGCCAGGGTTGTCGAGCGAGATCGTGTGGGTGCCCACGGAGAGCGGCACCCGGATGAGCGGCGTGTCGCCGAGGGCTTTGCCGCCCGTGCTCACGTGCGCCCACGGGTACGAGTCGAGCGTGAGGAAGCCCGTGCCCTTCGCGGACACCGTCCCCGTCGACGCGGGCTCCGGGTCGGGCGCGGGCGTCGCGGGCGTCGCGACCGGCGCCGGCGCGCTGGGGCGGCGCGGCGGCTGCG
>JAYVXL010000704.1:0-3940 GCA_043785185.1 Myxococcales bacterium | reverse complement strand
CTGCATCATTTGAGAGGAATACATTCATGAACCTCGTGAAGACCATTGTGCTCGCCGCGCTCGTTGGTGCCTTGACCGTCGCTTGCTCTTCTTCTGGGGACGCGGAGCCGGGAAGCCAGGCCTCATCGGCCGATTTGGCGGCGCGCGCGACTCTCCGTTCGGCCCGCATTCCGCGCTCCGCCCTTCGCGCGCTTCACGGCGTGATCGCGAGCGGGAAGATCGACGGCCTCACGACAAACGATGCCGCAGCGGCTATCGAGTACGCGAAGCGACGGTTCCCACGCTACGCCGCCGAACTCGAGCAACTCGACGCAGCGGGCACCCTGTCGTTGCTCGAGCACATGCGCGAGCTCGCCCGCACGTCGTCGGCCGAGGACTTCGCGACGGACCTGGATCGCGAGATCTCAGAAGACCGCGGGCGGGTCGGCGAGACTCATACGAACTCTGCAGCGTTCTATGCCGGCCTCGTCGGCGTCGGATTCCTCGTTTGGTGCTTCGGCTACAGCGACGGGTGCACGCTCTGGATGTGCAACAACATCCTTTGTTGATCATCGTCTTCTAAAGACCTCATTGGCGAGGCTTCGAGCTGCTGCGGCGCGCGCAACCCGCGACGCCGCAGAAGTTCCATCGCGACCGATTCGCGGCGCTCGAGCCTCGTCAGGGCGTCTCCTTCGCGCCCGTGTCGATCCACGCCTTGACGAGCTCCTGCGTCGACTGCGGGAGCGCCGGGAGCCTGTACGGCATCGCCTGGCAGTCGGGGGCCTTGCACAGGTCGGGGTTGATGCGCTTGAAGGAGGCTCGCGGCCGCGTCGGAGGGAACGATGCGGCCGTTACCGTTCGACGCGCCGTCCGGACTCGCTGGGTCGGGTCGCCACCCACTGCAAGACGTAGCACGCGCGCGCGCCAACTCCGGGAGCCGACGGGGTATGCTCCGGGGACATGAGCGGCGGGGGCAGGCGACAACCGGGCGACGGCGGCGACGACGCCTTCGAGACGCTGCTCGTCGAGAAGTTCGACCCGACGCCGCCGCCGGCACGTCGGGCTGGAGCTCGTGGCGCAGCGCTTGCGGATCGCCGATTCAGGCTCGACGAACGGGACGACGGTGGACGGCCTCTTCGTCTTGGACGGGTTCTTGACGGGCGGCGAGACGGTGCGCGTCGGGTCGACGTCCCTTCGCGTCGAGCGCCTCGACGCGCGCTACACCGCGCTGCCCGACGCGATGAGCTTCGAGGGCGTCATCGGCGCCAGCCGCGAGATGCGCCGCCTCTACCCGCTCTGCGAGCGCCTCGCGCAGTCGGACGTGCCGGTGGTGATCGAGGGAGAGACGGGCACCAGGCCGGCCGCTTCCGGGATGATCTCTTTCATCGCCTCGCCGTCACGCGCATCGACCTGCCTCCGCTGCGGGTGCGTCGCGGCGACGTGGCGATCCTCGCGCGCCACTTCTGCAAGGAGATCTGCGGCGACCTGACCCGCCTCGACCGCGCCATCATCGCGCGCTGCGCGCGCGGAGCAAGAGTTGAGGGGGGACGCGCGCCATGACCGGAGGTGACTACCGCGACGAGCTCGCCGCCGCGCACGCCCGCATCGAGGAGCTCGAGCTGCGCCTGGCGGAGGCGCGAGGCGGCGGTGTCGATGCCACGCCGTGGCTCGGCGAGCTCCAGGCCAAGCGCGCGGCCGTGGTCGCCGAAGGGCTGAAGGGGCTCGGCAATCCGAAGCGTCGCTGGCGCGTGCGCCTGATCATCCTCGCGGTCACGATGACGCTCGCGACCGTGCTGTCCGTCATGGCCGGGACGCTGATTCCCTTCTTGCCGCTCGGCATCCTGACCCTCCACCCCGGGTGGCTCGTCGTATGGACGCTCGGACGCAACCGCGAGCTGAAGACGAAGACGGAGCTCGCGAAGCTCGACGACAAGATCGCGGACGTGAAGCGGATGGCGTCGATGATGGGCGCCGCGCAGCGCGTCCGCGTCGACGTGGGGAAGCGCGACGCCGATGCACGGCCTGCGGCGGAGGACGTGAGCGCCCTCCTCGACGAGGCGAGCGGCGCAGGCGATGCCCGGCGTCGGTGACCACGCGCCTGCCGGGTGGCCGAGGCGCACGCGCTCGGGATACCGTGACGGGATGCAGCGATGGCGAGGCCTCCTCCGCGTCCACTGCGGCTGCGCGTGCGCACTTGCGGCCGCGCTCGTGGCGAGTTGCCGTGAGCCGACCGAGGTCCGCCTCGTCCTGTCGAGCGATCTCCGGACGTGCCCACCGCTCCCCGGCGCGAAGAGCTCCGGGACCACCACCATCACCGTAGGCGCCGATCTCGCGTCGCTCAGCGACGGCCCCGGGACCACGACCGATACGTGCACCCCTGCGTCGCCGGGCAGCATCGGCGAGCTCGTCCTCGTCCCGAGCGGCGATCGGGGCGCGCAGATCGCGATCGAGATCGTCGCGGGCCTGGGCAAGGAAGCCTGCGCGGCGCGCGTACCGGGAACGAGCCTCGCCGGGTGCGTCGTGGCGCGGCGGCGCCTGCGCTTCGTCCCCCATACTTCCCTCGAGCTCCCCGTGGAGCTGCGGCAAGAGTGCGCGGGCGTGAGCTGCCCACCCGAAGAGACGTGCATCGCCGGTGGCAGCTGCGCCCCGGCGCTCTGCGCCGACGCCGCGTGCTCGAACCTGCGCGCGCCGAACGACCTAGGGCGACTCGGCCCGGACGCGAGCGCCGACGCCCGCGCGGACGGGACGGGCGCGCCCGACGCCGTGGCGCGCACCGACGCAACCGCGGAGGGGGGTGGAGGCGCGGGCGACGGCGGTCCGTGCGGCCCGCTCACCGCGGGGATCGACTGCGCCTCCGGAGGGCCGTGCGCCGCGCCGTCACAGCAATGCTGCAACGGGGTCTGCAAGCCCGCGGGCGACCTCTGCTCCGGGAGGGTCACGAGCACATCGGTCGCATGCGACGAGACTGCCGATTGTCCGCCCGGCAAAATGTGCTGCCTTCATAACTCCATCGTGAACTTGGTCTTTACGCAGTGCGAGACCTCGTGCGCGGGCGACCCGATGGTGGTGGATCAGGTTTGCAAGCAGGACTGCGAGTGTGGCGCCGGCTCTTGCACGGGGAGCTGCAACGGCGGAATGAAGACCTGCGGCGGCCAGTGCCCCGTCCCTCAATAGCCCCGCTGCGAACGGGATCGCCCAACGAGGAGCTGCGCCGCGCGGTTGGTGCTCGAATCGCGCCGATGAGATCCCCGACGGGCGCGCTCCGTTGCATCCCGATCCTCGGCCTCTTCACCGCGCTCGCGGGCGCGTGCGGCGGCGGAGGGGAGCGCAGAGGTCCTTCCACGCCGACCCCCGCGCCTGCGCAGAGGGCTTCGCTCGTCGTCGTCAACGCGCACGTGTGGACCGGCGACGCGGCGAATCCCTGGGCGGAGGCTGTCGCCGTCGCGGGCGAACGCATCGTCGCGGTCGGCGCGAACGCCGCAGTTCGAGGCCTCTCCGGCCCCGAGGCAAAGGTCATCGACGCGCACGGGGGCATGGTGCACGCCCAGCACATCGCGCCGCCCGACATTCCGCGCTTCGCCGCGCTCGAAGGTGTGGTCCCACCTGCCGCCGCGAATCCAAGTCCCCTTCGGGACGAGCTTCACGTACGCGGCGAGGCGCTCGGCGAGCTGCGCCTTCAGCGCGGCGTAAATTCCCTCGAGCGGCGTGGCGGGGGCGACGGGCCAGTCGCTCCCGAACGCCACCGTCGCTCGGGTGTCGAGCAGCGACCGCCACGCGTACGACCCCTTCGCGCGCTCCGGCCGCGGGCGACCCTCGACGGCAAGCGGCCCGGCGGATGGGTGCCCGAGCAGAAGATCACGCTCGACGAAGCGCTACGCGCGTACACCTCCGCCGCCGCGCACGCCGGCTTCCAGGGCGCGGTGGGCGTGCTGCGCGCGGGGATGCTGGCCGATCTGGTCGT
>JAYVXL010000703.1:0-12500 GCA_043785185.1 Myxococcales bacterium | reverse complement strand
GCGCCTCGAGGCGGCGCTCGGCGCCCACGGGGGGACGAGCATGCCGCTGGCCGTCGTGCGCTCGCGCCTCGAGCGCGCCGAGGCGGCGCTGCGCGAAGGGGCGCGCGCGCTCGCGGCGCGCGTGCCCGCGGAGGACGCCAGGCAGGCCGAGCGCGACGTCGAGGCCGCGCTCTTCCGCGACGCCGCGTGCGGCGGAAGGGACGCGGGCTCGCGCCTCCGGCGCGCGTACCCGCCGCCCGAGCGCGCGGGCGGGTGCGCGCTCGTCCAGCGCGTCGCCACGGCCCACGGCGAGCGCGAAGCCCTCGCCGCGTGGCTCGTCCTGCACGACCACGTGGCCGTGGCGCTGTGGGCGCTCGCGCGTCGCGCGACGGGGTCTCAACCTGACCCTGCCGTCACGAGTCAGCGCCTGCTCGGCGCGATCGCGCCCGAAGCCCGCGCGCGCCTGGCTCGGCTCGCGGCCGTGCGCGCGACGGAGGCTGTCCTCGCCGGGCTCGCCGCCGAGATGCTCGCGCGACGCGGCCCCGACGACGCCGGTGCGGTCGCCGCCGCGTGGGCCGCGTTCGGCGACGCGCCGCTCGACATCGTCGAGCGCGAAGTGATGGCCAAGGCCCTCTGACGGAGCGCCCGTCAGCGCGCGACCGCCGCCAGCTTCTCTTCGACGAGGATGTCGGCAATTTTGTACGTCGGCGACCCGAGCTTGGTGCTGCGCTCGGCGATCTCGAGGATCGTGTCGTAAATCCGAAGCGTCCGCTCGCGCGAGGCCTTTGCGTCGTAGCCGCTGACCTCTTGCGCCACGTTCACGAGTCCGCCGGCGTTGATGGCGTAGTCGGGCGCATAGAGGATGCCGCGCTGGTGCAGATCGTCCCCGTGGCGCGGCTCGGCGAGCTGGTTGTTCGCCGCGCCCGCGACGATCTTCGCCTTGAGGCGCGGGATCGTCTGGTCGTTGAGCGCGCTGCCCAGCGCGCACGGCGCGACGACGTCGCACGCGACCTCGAAGATCTGGTCGAGCGGCACCACGGTGGCCTTGAAATCGCGGTGCGCGCGCTCGCTCTTGTGCGGGTCGACGTCGGCCACGCTGAGCTTCGCGCCGGCGTCGTGCAGCTCCTTGCAGAGGTAATAGCCGACGTGGCCGACGCCCTGCACCGCGACGTGGACACCCTCGAGCGTCGACTTGCCGAGCTTGTGCTTCACGCACGCCTCGATGCCGCGGCGCACGCCTAGCGCGGTGAACGGCGACGGGTCGCCCGAGCCGCCGTTCTTCACCTCGACGCCGGTGACGTGCTTGGTCATCGTGCGGATGACCTCCATGTCCTCGAGGCCGGTGCCGCTGTCCTCGGCGGTGATGTAATGGCCGCCGAGGCCGTCGAGGTATTTTCCGAACGCGCGGAACATCGCCACGCGATCGAAGTGCTGCCGCGGGCGAATGAGCACGCTCTTGCCGCCGCCGTGGGCGAGGCCCGCGAGCGCGGCCTTGTACGTCATGCCGCGCGCGAGCCGCAGCGCGTCGACGAGCGCCGCTTCGTCCGTCTCGTACGGCAAGAAGCGGCACCCGCCGAGCGCGGGGCCGAGACGCGTGTCGTGGATCGCGACGATCGCCTTGAGGCCCGTCGCCTTGTCGAGGCCGAAGTGGACCTCCCCGTAGTCGTACGTCTTGAGGTGCCCAAAGAGATCCACGTGGTGCTCGCTTTCTCGGATCAGGGATGGCCCGGCGGCATCGTCATGCCCGGCGGCATCTGCATGGGTTTCGGCCCGGTGGCGGACGGGTCTTTTCCGGCGCCGCCGTCGAGCGGCTTCTGGAACTTCTTGTCGTCGGCCGTCGCCCACTCCGACGGGGTCACGCCGATCGTGTAGATGACCGGGTCGCCATCCTTCATGGCGAAGTGCGCGCTGCCCTGCGACACCTTGCCGAGCTTCAGCGCGTATTTCCCCGCGCCGTCCTTCAGCGAGATCTCGAGCGACGCCTCGGGCTTGTCGAGGCCGGTGTCGACCGTCGTCTTCTTCTCGTCGGCGAAGTCGTCGGCGTTCAGGTTCTTGTATGCGCCGAGCAGCTCCTTGAGCTTGCCCTCGTCGAAGCGCTCGATCGGCTTGCCGTTGAGCGTGCCCGCCCACTTGTCGCCCTTCGTGAACGAGAACTTGCCCGTCTTGTTCTCGAGCGTGACGTGCGCGACGCCCGCCTCGTCGAACTTGAGCATCTCCTTGTCGCGCCACTCGCTCGCGCTCTTGTTGTAGAGATAGCTCGAGTATCCGGTCGCGCCGTACACGGCGGGCTTGCCCTCGACCATCATCATCTCGCCGCGGCTGCCCGTCTTGCCGAACCAGTTGTCCGACTTTTTGTCGGCGCCCTTGTAGGCGACGACGTGGAGCGCGAGCGCCGGCGTCAGGTTGTACTCTTTTTTGAGGGCGTCATCGACGGAGGCCGTGATGACCTCCTTCACCTTGAGCTCCTTCATGTTGTCGATGAGCGACTTCACGCTGGACTGGTTCGCGAGCGCCTTGACGGGCTTGGTCACCATCCACTTGTCGCCCTGCTTCTCGAGCACGACCTCGGGCTTGTCGCCGTTGGTGAGCGCGATTTTGTCGACGTCGTCGGGCGTCTTCACGTCCGGCAGATCGGTCTGCGCGGCGCTGGCCGCGCCCTTCTTCTCGTCCTGCTGGTTGGCCCGGTAGACGAGGCCTCCGAGGGCCGCCAGAACGACGACCCCGATCAAGATCTGCTTGTCACGACCCATCTGGATACTCCGTGCCTTTGAGGCGGTGAAGCGGTTCAGGCGAGCGACACGTTGGCGCGCGCGTTCATGCGCATGCGCCAGCGGAGGACGCCGTAGATCGCGAAGAGGAGCGGCACGCCCAGGATGAGGAGCGCCTCGACCCAGTGCTGCTGGTGCTTCTTCGCCGCGCGCATTTCGTCGTCGCGCTTCTTGAGCTGGTCGTCGCTCTCCTCGGTGAACGTGGGCTTGCTCACGTCGCCGTAGACGAGGCTGGGCTCGCTCAGGATCTTCGCGCTGACGGCGAGCAGATCGGTGTCGCCCGTCAGGTAGTCGAGCGTGTTCTTGAACGCGAGGATCGTGCTCGTGAGCGCTTGCTGGGCGTACGGCCCGGCGAGCTGCTGGAGCTGCTCGTCGCCGCCGGCGCCGGGCATCATCATCGCCATCTGGCCCATGTCCGGGCCGTTGCCGGCGCGGGCGAAGGGGTTCGCGAGGAACTGCGACGACGCGATGAGGAGGACGCGCGCCGGCTTGGCGCTCTTCGCGGGCGCCTCGATGCCCATCTTGTCGCCGCTGGGGAACGCGGTCGCGAGCGTCCCGTCGGCCGAGGCGGCGATCGGGAACTGCTGCCACTGCCCCTTGGGCTTCCACGCCTTGAAGGGCTTCAGGTCGACGGTGTCGCCCGTCTCGACGATCGACCGCGGCGTCGTGCGCGCGAGGACCTTCAGCGTGGCTTCGGGCTGCTTGTCCTTCTTGATCGCGACGCTCGACGGGAAGGGGAACGTCAGCTGCGGGATGCGGAAGAACGCCGGGAAGCCCGTGTCGAGCAGCTGCTCCTCGCCGGTGAAGCGAAGATCGTCCTGCACGTCCGCCATCTGCGGGAACCGCGCCGACGCGATGCCGCCCTGGGTCATCATCTGCACGCGGAACGAGCGGCCGAAGTCGAGGACGACGTCCTTGTGCAGCTCGAGGCCGTAGCCTTCGAGGAGCTTCTCGAGGCCGTGCGTCGCGAGGCTCGCGTTCATCGACGCGTCGCTGGCCTTGACGTTCGCGGCGCCGGCGATGACGACGAGCGCCTTGCCCTTCATCACGAACTGGTCGATGCGACGCAGCTCCTTCTCGGCGATGTCCTTGCCGGGCTGCGTGATGATGAGGCCGTCGATGGCCTCGTCGATGTCCGCGTCGCCGCCCTTCAGGTCGACGTCCTGCAGCTGATAGAAGGGGAAGTTCTGCGTGATGATCTGCTGGATGTTCGGCTTGCCCTGACCGGACGGGATGAGGTTCGCCTCCGTCAGCTTCATCTCGTCGTGCCCGGTGAGCACGCCGATCTTGTGCTTCAGGTTGTCGCCGCGGTCGCGGACTTCGCGAATCTTGTTCGTGATCCAAAACTCGAGGCCGTCGGTGCGGTCCGGCGGGAGGAACTTGATCGCGTCCTTCTCCGAGCCGTACTTGATGACGAGGCCCATGAAGCCCTGCGTCACCGCGGCGGAGTTCTCCGTCTCGTTCGCCTCGCCGAACGGCTGCTCGACGAGCTGCGCGTCCTTCGCCGCCTTCTTCGTCTCCTCGTCCTTCGCCTCGATGATGGCGTAGTCGAAGTGACCGCCGCTGTTGTCCTTGTAGTCCTGCAAGAGGTCACGCAGATCGCGGACGAACGCGTCGAGCTTGGGCAAGCCCTTGGTGACGTACGCGTCGACTTGCATGTTCTGCTTCATCGACTTGAGGAGCGAGCCGCTGCCCTTGGACAGCGTGAAGCGCTCGTTCTTCGTGACGTCGATGCGCTTGTAACCGCCGAGGGCGGACAGCGCGTTCACGGCGATGAGGATCGCCGCCATGATGAGGAGGAGCGCGCCGCTCTCGGTGGCGGCCTTTGCACGTCGTTCCATGGCTATTTCAGCTCCACTTCCGGCTCTCGAGGGAGCGGAAGGCGACAAGCAAACTGAGGACGGTGATCGAGAGGAAGTAGACGACCGCGCGCGTGTCGATGAGGCCGCGCGAGAACGGCAGGAAGCGCGTCTGGAACGACACGAACGAGATCGCGTCGCCCACCGGGCCGTGCACGAACTCGACGACGGTGCCGATGAACCAGAGGAGCGCGAGGGTCGACGCCGTGATGAAGAACGCGACGATCTGGTTCTCGGTGAAGCTCGAGAACATGAGGCCCATCGCGACGCCGGCCGAGCCCATGAGGAGGAGGCCAACGTAGCCGGTCGTCACCGGACCCCAATCGAGCGCGCCCATGTGCCAGGGCCACACGAACATCGCGATCGGGTAGATGAGCGTGCAGAGGAGGAGCACCGACGCGAGGCCGAGCGCGGCGAAGAACTTGCCGAGGATGACCTCGCTGTCCTTCACCGGCATCGTGATGAGCAGCTCGATCGTGCCGCTGCGCTTCTCCTCCGCGAGGGCGCGCATCGTCACGAGCGGCAGCACCAGGATGCTGAGCAGCGAGGGCAGGCTGAAGTTGCCCTCGAACATGCGCGACATCGACGCCCGCTCGACCTGCCAGAAGCCGAAGTAGAAGAACCACACGCCCACGACGAGGAGCGTGCCGCACACGACGACGTACGCGACGATCGAGTCGAAGTACGACTTGAACTCGCGGCGCGTGATGGTCATCACGTTCCTTAGGCCGCTGCCGCTCCGGCGCTCGAACACCTTGGGGGCGGCGGCGGTCGGCAGGTCCTTCCTCGACTTGCCGTGCGACCCCTCTTCGCCGCTCTCCTCGGTCTCGTCGGCGCTCGTCACGTCGTCCCTGAGCTCTTCGGTGGTTGCCATGCTCACTCCTCGTCCTTCGCGTCGCTGTCCTCGGAGTCGTCGGCCTCGGTCTCCTCGTCCTCCTCCTCGTCGTCTTCGTCGCGACCGCCGTCGAGCGTACGGTTGCGGCGCGCGTCGCCGATGGTGAGGTGACGGAAGACATCCTCGAGCGTCTGCGCGTCGCGGTGCAGCTCGAGAAGGACCCAGCCCTTCTGAACGATCGCCTGAAAGAGGTCCGGCCGAAGGTCGACCCCTTCGTCCGTCGCGAGCTCGTAGCTGTGCGCGCGCTCATCGGTTGGCAGCTCGGTCAGCTTCTTCACGCCGGTGAGGCCGCCGAGCACGTGCTCGACCTCGGCCTTCTTCGGCGGCTGCCCCTGACCGCGGTACGGGTGCGTGCCGGTGGACTCCTGGACGCTGACGACGTAGCGGACGCGGCCGCTCTTGGCGCGAATCTCGTCGAGCGGACCGTCGGCGACGACGCGCCCCTTGCTCACGATGATGGCGCGGGCGCAGGCGATCTCGACCTCCGAGAGGTTGTGCGTCGAGAGGAGCACCGTGCGCTCCTGGCCGATCTGCTTGATGTAGTCGAGGAACTCGGCCTTCTCGTTCGGGTCGAGATCGCTCGTCGGCTCGTCGAGGATGAGGATCGGCGGGTCGTGGATGAGCGCCTGGCCGAGGCCGACGCGCTGGCGGTAGCCATGCGAGAGGTGCCGGATCTCTTTGCCGAGCACCTGCGCGAGGCCGCACACCTCGACGATGCCGCGCGCGCGCTTTCGGAACGTCGCGTCGTCGATCTGGCGAAGGTCCGCGGCGAACTTCAGGTACTCGAGGACGCTCATCTCCAGGTAGAGCGGCGCGCGCTGCGGCAGGTAGCCGAGGCTCTCGCGCACGGCGAGCGGATCGTCGAAGACGTCGAAGCCGTTGATCTTCGCCGTACCCCCGGTGGGGGAAATGAAGCACGTCAGGATGCGCATCGTCGTCGACTTGCCGGCGCCGTTGGGCCCGAGAAATCCGACGACTTCACCCCTGCGAACCTCGAAATTGATCTTGTCGACAGCGCGGAACGAGCCGAAATTCTTCGTCAGGTCGTTCGCGTAGATCATCACGTCGGTGGACATCCGACCTCCAAGTAACTGATGTTGCTAGAGAAATCCTGCTCGCGACGCGAGAGGGAGACCCCGCGGGGCGCATCCTAATGGCGGGACGGGTGAAGTCAACGATCCCGACAGCGGAGGGCGCGCGCCGGACGCAGCGCGGAGGGATCGCGACGCCCCGGCGCCGTGCATGCGCCGAACCCCCCAGACGCGCGGGTATTCCCACGCTTCTCACGGGAAGGGCGGTTACGCGCGGAGCGCGCGAGGCGTGGCCGCGGTGCTTGCGGGCGGATTCCCGCGGCGACGCGCGATTCTCGATTTCCGAGGCGCGCGTGTCGCTTTAGGCTGCCGCGCATCATGCCGAACCCCACCGCCACGCTCGACACCTCGCTGGGCAAGGTCCAGGTCGAGGTCCTCCTCGACAAGATGCCCGTCACCGCCGCCAACTTCATCAAGCTCTCCAAAGCGGGCTTCTACGACGGACTGCATTTTCATCGGGTCATCAACGGGTTCATGATCCAGTTCGGCTGCCCGTTCAGCAAGGACCCGATGAGCGGCCGCGCGGGCACCGGCGACGGGCCCGACGGGCCGATCAAGGACGAGCACCCCGCCGACGCGAAGATCTCGAACGAGCCGGGCACGCTCGCGATGGCGAACAGCGGCTCGCCGAACAGCGGCTCGTGCCAGTTTTTCATCAACACCGTGCACAACAGCTACCTCGATTTTTTCACCCCCGGCGCGTCGAAGCACCCGGTGTTCGCGCGCGTCATCGCGGGAATGGACGTCGTGAAGAAGATCGAGTCGACGCCGACCGACGGCGACGACCGGCCGCGCACGCCGGTGCGGATGAACAAGATCACGATCGAAGGCGCCTGACGGCGATGCCGCGGCGCAAGGGGGCGAGGTCGGGGCGCGACGGGCGCGCCTTGACCGCGTCTTGGTCGCCTTGACGAGGGTATGACTTCGTTGTACCGAATCGTCCATGCGGGCCGCGTGGACACTCCCCGTCGTCTTGGTCATCGCGTGCGCCACGAGGGTGCCGGGCGCGCTGCACGGGCCCGCCGGCGACGCGCCGCCGGCGTGCGCGGGCGCGGCGCTCCGAGCTTTCGCCCCGCCGGCCGACCCTGGACCGCTCGGCGTCACCGTGACCATCAGCGGAGAGGCGCTCGCGACGGGCGGCTACTCGTTCACGCCGGGCTCGTCGATGTCGCAGGACCCGGCGTTCGTCGACGGCTGGTCGCTGTCGTTCGACCACATCCTCGTGTCGGTCGACCGCGTGACGCTGTCGAACAACCCCGACGGCGACCCGAACGACCAACGCCTCGCGGGTGACGTCGTGCGGAGCGCGAGCGGTCCGTGGGCGTACGACCTCGCGCACCCGACGGCGCGCGCGGTCACGGGCAAGGGCGGCGCGCCGGAGAAGGCCGACCCGATCGCGTCGTTCTCCGGGCTCGGCGCGGAGACGAAGTACGCCGTGTCGTTCGAGACGGTGCCCGCGCAAGCGTGCGCGATCGACGTCAACCTCGACGACGCGACCCGCGCGCTCTGGGCGGAGATGGTCGCCGCGCGGCAGACGATCCTCTTCGTCGGCACCGCGACGTACGCGGGCGACGTCTCCTGCACCACCTCCGGCGGACAAGACTTCTCCGCGCTCCCGAAGACGGTGCGCTTCTCGCTCGGCTTCGCGAGCCCGACCGCGTACGTAAACTGCCAGAACCCGGACCTGTCGGGCCCGCCGGACAGCACGTTCGAAGAGGCGCCGCGCGGCGTGCAGCCGCGCGAAAACGCGGCGCAGACCGCGCAGCTGACGTTCCACACCGATCACTTGTTCTGGGATCGCCTGACGCACGACCGCCCGCTCCACTTCGATCCCTTCGCCGCCGCCGCGCCGCCCTCGGCGGGGACGGAGCCGCCGCTTCTCACGGCCGACGCGCTCGCGGGGCAGGACTACAACGGCTTCACGACCGGATCCCATGCGCTGCTCGGCGCGCGCTCCTGCGTCCCCGACTTCACGAAGAACCCGGGCGCGCAGCTGCGCTTCGATCCGGCGGGCGTCGCCCCGCTTCCGACGTTCCTCGACTACGTGCGCTACTCGCAGAGCACGATGGGGCACCTGAACTCGAACGGGCTCTGCGCCGTGGTTCGCCGCTACGCGTCGCCGCGCTGAGCCGCGTGGATCCCGCGTGCGGGAGCGTCGCGAGGGAAGATCCATGTAGGACGCTGTCCGCAAACCAAAAAGCTCGGGCGCCGAGCCCGTGCGTCGCCGTCGTGGCGGAATCGGCTGCGCGCGCTGTACGCGACCGAGCGGCACCTTCCTTGCTGAAGGTTCTCTCGAGGAGAGTGCCCATGAACTCAAGCAGCCGACGGTTCGCGCAAGCTTCGAAGCTCCAGGATCTGGACGACGCGGAGCTCGATGAGGTGTCCGGGGGATTTCTGCCCGTCATCTACGGCGCGGCCGCCGCCGTCGAGGTGTTCGCGCCGGGACTGCTCGCCGCCGGTGCCGCCGGGGCCTGGGCGGTGGCCAGCAACCCTGCGCAGGTCGTGCGCGGGATCACCAACGGCATCGACACGCTCAGCCGCGCGGGCTCCGCGATCGGCGACTACCTCAACCCGAGCCCCGGCCACGGCGCCCCCGGCGACTCGTACGTGCCCGCGACGGCGAACGCCGACGGGTCGGTCAACCCGGGCCACTTCGAGGCGCCGGGCGCGAGCGGTACGGCGAACGACGCGGGGTCCGCGAGCTCCGAGGGGGACACCACGAACGCCGGCGCCGCCGGCGAATCGACCGACCACGGCCCGGACGGCAGCGGCGACGCGACGGGCAGCGCGGACGGCAGCGGCACCGCCGCAGGGGACGGCGCCGATCACGCCGGCGACGGGTCCGTGCAAGACGCCGGCACGCCCGATCCCGGCAACGGCGGCACCGAGTACGCGGCGAACGACGCCGGCAGCGGCGGAACGGACGGCGGCGGCGGCGCGGACGGCGGCACCGGCGCGGACGGCGGCGGCGGCAGCGACGTCGCCTGATCGCTGCGCTACGGCGGCATGAGTCGCCGCGCCACGCGCGCGCCGAGCGTCTCGGGGGGCGCGCTCGGGACCGGCACGTCGGGGCCGTCGATGGGAAGGACCGCCAGGCGCGAGCGGACGAGCATCCAGTCGCCGCGGCGCGCGACGACCTCCCCCTCGGGCTCGAACGCCGCGCCGATCAGCTCCTGCGCATCGCGCTGGGGGTCGTGCACGAGCACGAACGCGAAGCGACGCAGATCGTGGGCTGGGATGAACGCGAACGGCGCGCGCGAGAGTCGCGCGACCGGCTCGTCCCACGACGCGCCGGGGCGCAGGTACACCGGGTTCGGGGGGTTGTCCGTGAACGCGAAGAGCATCCGCCCGCCGCGCTCGGCTTGCACGCGTCCCGCGGCGCCGACGACCGGTGCGACCAGGCCGGGTGGTCGCAACGTGAGATCGAGCTGCGCGACGGCGGTGTTGTTCGGGATGAACGCGATGACCTCGTCGAGCGCGCGGAAGCGCGCGTCCGAGCTTACGAACGAAGGCGCCGCGAAGACGACGAGGACCGCCGGCGCGGCCACCGCGAGGGCGGCCGAGAGGCGCGAGGCGCGGCGTGCCGCGCACGCGCACGCGACGACGAGGCAGGCGCACATGGGCGCGAGGAACCGGTGCGCGAGCAGCGTGTTGCCGCCGTACGTCATCGGGAAGCCGAGGTAGAGGAAGAAAAAGGTGGCCGCGAGCACCGCGTAGCGATGACGCCAGAGAGCGAGGCGCAGCGGGACCTCCCGGCCACGCGACGCGCACCACGCGCTCGCGACGAGCGCCGCGCACGTGACGATCCCGAGCGCCGCGAGGCGCCCCACGTCCTGACCGCCAAAGATCGCGCCCGCGAAAATCCGTAGGCGGTCGAGCGGCTCGGCGCCGTACTCGTCGCCGAGGCTTTGCATGTGGGCGCCGCGCAGCGCCGCCGCCACCCGGCCTTGCGCGAGGCCGAGCGCGAGCACGACGAGCGCCGGGGTCCCCCGAAGCAGCGAGGGACCCGCGCGCCACCTCCGCGTCCGCACGATCGCGAAATACGAGGCGCAAATCGCGAGCGCGAGCGCCGACGACGCATGCGCGAAGAACGCGAGCAGCGTGACGAGGGCGGCCGCAGCGGCCGCGCGCGGCGACGGCCTGCGCGCGAGCCGCTCGAGGGCCGGCAGCGCGTACAGCAGTACGGCGAAGCCGAGCATGCTCCCGACGAGCCCCCAGGTGAACATCCACCCGAGCACGACCGGGCAAAGGGCGAGCGCCGGCCACGTCGAGAGCCCCCGCCGCGCGAGCAGCCGCGCGCCCAGCACCGGCGTCGCGAGGACGGCCGCGGCGACGACGAGCTTGCACGCCAGCGCCGTCGGCACGACGTAGCTGAGCGCGAGCGCCGTCAGGTGAAAGAGCTGGTTGGCTTGCGGGCCGATGAACCGGTAGAGGCCCGGCGGCACGAACGTGGGATCGCTCAGGTGGCGGAGGATGGCGACCTGCGCCTCGTGCATCGCGAGGTCCCCCATCGGCGGGTAGCGCACGACCACGATGGGCACCGCGGTGAGGACGCCCGCGATCCACGGGGCGAGCGTCTGCGCGGCGGGGCGGCCCATGCCGCCGAGCTTAACGGATCCAGGTGGCGAGCTCCGAGAACACGAGCACGCGCTCGCGCGACGGCGAGACGACGAGCGAGAGCGCGCCCGCGTCGAGGCCGAGCGCCGACAGCGCGAGCCGCGCGGCTTGCGCCGGCGGATCGAGCGGCGGGACGGCGCCGCGCGGCGGGCGGAGCACGAGCGGCGCGAGCCGACCGCGCTCGTCGCCGGCGCGGCGCCGTGCGCTCTCGAGCGCCTCCTCGAAGCCGCCGAGCGTGTCGACGAGGCACTTGCCGGACGCCGCGGCTCCCGACCAAACACGCCCCTCGGCGACCTTTGCGATCGCCTCGATCGGCTGCGCGCGCCCACGCGCGACGACCGACAAGAACCCCTGGTAGATGCCTTCCATCTCGCGCTCGAGCGCGCCGCGCTCGTCGTCGGTGAGCGCGCGACCTGCCTGCAGCATTTCGGCGCGGGCGCCGCGCTTGACCGTCTCGGTCACGACGCCGAGCTTTGCGAGGAGCGGCTCCAGCGCGACGCGCGCGGCGACGACGCCGATGGACCCGGTGATGGTCGTCGGTTGCGCGACGATCTCGTGCGCTGCGGCCGCGACGTAGTAGCCGCCCGAGGCGGCGACGTTCGCGAAGCAGGCGACGACCGGCTTCTCCTTTGCGAGCTGCTCGATCTCGTGGTGGATGCGATCGCTCGCGAGCGCGCTGCCGCCCGGCGAGTCGACGTGAAGAACGACGCTCTTGACGCGGCGATTGGCGCGCGCGGCGCGGACCATCGCGATGAGCGCCTCGTCGGTCGCCCCGCCGCCAAGGCCGCCGGGCCCCCGGCTCATGATCGCGCCGTGCACCGGGATGACGCCGACGACCGGGGCGAGGCGGACCCTCGGCAGGCGCGTCGCCCTCACGCGCGCGAGGTAGCGCGTCGCCGGAACGAGCGCCGGGGCCGCGCCTTCGACCGCGAGCTTGCCGGGCAGCTCGTCCTCGTAGGCGGCGCCGTCGACGAGCCCGACCTCGATGGCCTTGTCCGCGCGGTACGGGGCGCCGTCGACGATCGCGCGCGCCGCTTCGCGGTCGATCTTGCGGCCCTCGCCGATGGCGAGCAGGAGCTGCGCGTAGAACACGTCCTGGATGGCGTCGAGCTGCTCGCGCTGCGCGTCGCTCATGCTCTCGCGCACGAGCTGCTCGCCCGCGCTCTTGTACTCGCCGCGCGCGAGCACCTGCGGGACGAGGCCCGCCTTCGAGAGCGTGGCGGCGACATAACGCACGCTCGTCGCGAAGCCGAGCGGCGCGAGCGTCGACTGCGGGCCGACGAGGATCTTG
>JAYVXL010000702.1:0-12514 GCA_043785185.1 Myxococcales bacterium | reverse complement strand
GGCGCTCGGTCGAGTCCAGTGCTTCGCGGATCGCCTCGCGATACGCGGCGGCGTCACGCGATTTTCGGAGCGCGAGCTGCAGCTCGCCGTAGAGCGTCGTCAGCGGGGAGCGCAGCTCGTGCGCGGCGTGGGCGATGAAGCGCTGCTGCGAGCCGACGAGGACCTCGAGGCGCGCGACCATCTCGTCGACGTCGGCGGCGAGCCGGGCGGTGTCGCCGTCCGCGCCGCGCCGCCCTACGCGCGCGGTCAGGTCGCCGGCCGCGACGCGGCGTACGACGCCGGCGATCGCGTCGTTGTCCCGCGTGAGGCGCGAGACGACCCAGGACGCGACGAGGCCGGCCCATATGACCGCGACGAGAAACGCGACCACCATCGCGCGGCGCATGAAGGCGGCCTCCGCGTCGACCTCGTGGCGCGGCGCCGCGAAGAGCAGTCGCGCGCTGGGGCGGCCGGGGATCGCGACGATCGTGGCGCGCGTCGGCTCGCCGCGGAGCGCGACGTCGAAGAGAACGTCGTTCGGGTGGTCGACGAGCTCGAGCGGCGGCGGCCGCGACTGGAACGTGCGGCTCGCGTCGATGATGCTCCCGTCAGCTTGGTAGATCGCTGCGAGGCGCAGCGTCAGCCCGCGGCCCCGCGTCGCGGCGTGCTGCTGCGCGTCGGCGAGGATCTCGCCGCCCGAGACGCGGTGCGCCTCCTCGATCGCCTCTGCGCGCACCGCGGCGTCGAGCTGCGCGAGCTCCGAGCGGTTGACGACCGCCGCGACCGCCGCGAACGCGCCGCCGAGGCTCACGATCGTCACCGCGACGACGAGGAGCACCAACCGCGCGCGGAGCGTCACGCGACCTCGGACGTCCGCAGGCGGTAACCGAGGCCGCGCACCGTCTCAATCATCCGCGCGTGGGCGCCGAGCTTCTCGCGCACGCGGCTCACGTGGACCTCGACGAGGTTCGAGCCGGGGTCGAAGTTCGTCTCCCAGACGTGACCGAGCAGATCGGTGCGGGTGACGACCTCCCCGGCGCGCCGCGCGAGGCGGAGGAGCAGCGCGAACTCGCGCGCCGTGAGCGCGAGCGCCGCGCCGTCAATCGTCGCCCGGCGCGCCGCGCGGTCGAGGACGAGCGGCCCGCAGCGCAGCGACGCGAGCGCGCCGCCCCCGCGGCGAACGAGCGCGCGCACGCGGGCGACCAGCTCCTCGACCTCGAACGGCTTCACGACGAAGTCGTCCGCCCCCGCGTCCAAGCCGAGAACGCGCTCGCGCGTCTCGCCCCGCGCCGTCAGCATCAGGATCGGCGTCGTGCAGCCTTTGCGGCGCAGCTCGCGGCACACCGCGAGGCCGTCGACGTCCGGCACCATCCAGTCGAGGACGATGATGTCGTACACGCCGGAGTCGGCTTGCGAAATCGCGTCGGCCCCCCGCGCGCACAGATCGACCGCGTAGCCCTCCTCGGTGAGGACCCGCGAGACGAAGCGCGCGACCTTCGGGTCATCTTCGAGGAGGAGGACCTTCACGTGCGCGCAGTATACAAGCGGGATGCCAGCCCGCGGCGCTCGAATCGCGCGCGATCGTGACCACCCCGCCCCGCGCGCGGGGCGTTCGGCGTCGGTGCAGCCGCGTGCCGTGTCACGGCGCCCCGGGGGCGATCCTGACGAAGACTTAATGTTCCCGCAACGACGCCGCGCAGGGAGCAGCGCACAGTCGCCGCATGGTTCAGAAGCTCGTTGCCCTGGCGCTGCGTATGCCTTTCGCGGTCCTCGCGATGACCTTGGTCCTCATCGCGGGCGGCCTGTCGGCGTACAAGCAGCTCGACATCGAGGCGTACCCGAACCCGGTCCCGCCGCTCGTCGAGATCATCACGCAGCCGCCGGGCTGGAGCGCCGAGGAGGTCGAGCGCTACGTGACGGTGCCGCTCGAGATCGGCCTCGCCGGCATGCCGGGCCTCGAGCACACGCGCTCGCAGTCGCTCTTCGGTCTCTCCGACGTGAAGTGCTACTTCGGCTGGGACACGACGTACAAGGAGGCGCGGCAGGAGGTCATCAACCGCCTGCAGTTCATTCAGCTGCCCGCCGGCGCGCAGGCGCAGCTGTCACCGTGGAACGCGATCGGCGAGGTCTTCCGCTACCGCGTCGTCGGCAAGGGCTACACGACGCGCGAGCTGAAGACGACCGAGGACTGGGTCCTCGAGCGCCAGTTCAAGCAGGTGCCCGGCGTCATCGACGTCGTGAGCTTCGGCGGCGAGACGAAGGAGTTCCACATCGAGGTCGATCCGTACCGTCTCCGCAGCCACAACATCAGCCTGACCCAGCTGATGACGGCCATTCAGAACGCGAACCAGAACGTCGGCGGGCAGCGGCTCGTCATCGGCGAGCAGTCCTACAACATCCGCGGCGTCGGCCTCATCCAGACGGTCCACGACATCGAGAAGATCGTCATCGCCGAGGACAAGGGCATCCCGACGCGCGTGCGCGACATCGCGCACACGGAGATCGGCTACGCGCCGCGCCTCGGCATCGTCGGCAAGGACACCGACGCCGACATCGTCCAGGGCACGATCCTCATGCGCTACGGCGGCGAGACGCCGTCCACCTTGAAGGGCATCTACGAGCGCATCGAGTACATCCGCACGAACCACATCCTTCCGCCCGGAATGGATATCGTGCCGTACTACGATCGCGGCGCGCTCGTGAAGCTCACGACGCACACCGTGATCGAGAACCTGGTCGTCGGCATGGCGCTCGTCACGCTCGTGCTCCTCCTCTTCCTCGGGCACGCGCGCGCCGCGCTCCTCACGGCGATCAACATCCCGCTCGCGCTCCTCATCGCGTTCTGCGGCATGGTCGGGACGCACACCCCCGCGAACCTCATCTCGCTCGGCGCCGTCGACTTCGGCATCGTCGTCGACTCGACGGTCATCATGATGGAGAACATCTTCCGGCACCTCGGCCCGCACGGCAAAGGCACGATGAGCGAGCGCATCCTCTCGGGCGCGCGCGAGGTCGGCGGCCCGATGATGTTCTCGACGCTGATCATCGGCGTGGCGTTCCTGCCGCTCTTCACGATGACCGGCGTCTCCGGCGTCATCTTCTCGCCGATGGCGATGACGTACGCCTTCGCGATCGGCGGCGCCATCTTCCTCGCGCTGACGCTGACGCCGACGTTGGCCTCCAAGTTCGTCCCCGCGCAGTCGGAGGAGAAGGAGAGCCGCATCATGATGGTGCTCCACAAGATGTACGCGCCGTTCTTCGACGCCGCGCTGCGCCGGCCGAAGATCGCCGTCGCGCTCTGCTCGATCCCGGTCCTCCTCTGCATCGGCCTCTTCCCGCTGCTCGGCCGCGAGTTCATGCCCAAGCTCGAGGAGGGCAACTTCTGGATCCGCGTGACCTTGCCCACGTCGATCGCGCTCGACCAGTCTGGGAAGTACGTCGGCCGCATGCGCTCGATCCTCATGGGCTGCCCGCCGGAGCCGACGCCGTGCACCGACGAGAACCGCAAGCACCCCGAGGTCCGCACCGTCGTCTCGCAGCTCGGACGCCCCGACGACGGCACCGACGTCGCCGGCTTTCAGAACATCGAGCTCTTCGCGCCGCTGGTCGTGCCGTTCAGCGACTGGAAGAGCGGCAAGACGAAGGAGCAGCTGACCGAAGAGCTGAACAAGGATCTCTCCGACGTCTTCCCCGGCGCCGTCTTCAACTTCTCCCAGATGATCAGCGACAACGTCGAGGAGGCCGTCAGCGGCGTGAAGGGCGAGAACTCCGTCAAGGTGTTCGGCCCCGACGTGCGCGAGAACGAGACGAACGCCGACTCGATCGTCGGCGTCATGAACAACGTCGTCGGCGTGAAGGACCTTGGACTGTTCCGGTCGATGGGGCAGCCGAACGTGCGCATCACGCCGAACCGCGACGCGTGCGCGCGCTACGGCCTCAACACCGGCGACGTCGAGGCCGTCGTGCAGGCAGCGATCGGCGGGCAGGCCGTCACGCAGGTCTTCGACGGCGAGAAGCACTTCGACCTGACGGCGCGCTGGCTGCCCGAGTACCGGAGCTCGCTCGAGGCCATCCGCGAAATCACCGTCGCGACGCCCGACGGCGCGAACATCCCGCTCGGTCAGATCGCCGACATCCGCCCCGAGGAGGGCCCGAGCGTCATCTTCCGCGAGGACGGCCAGCGCTACAGCCCGGTCAAATTCAGCGTGCGCGGGCGCGACCTCGTCAGCACCATCGACGAAGCGCGCAAGAAGATCGGGAGCAACGTCAAGCTCCCCTACAACTCGCACATCGAGTGGGCCGGGGAGATCAACGAGCTGCACTCGGCCGAAGGGCGACTGACGATCATCTTGCCGATCACGTTCCTGCTCATCGGCTTCCTCACGTACGCCGCCGTCAAGAACTGGGTCGACACGCTGCTCGTCATCATCAACATCCCGGTGGCGTGCACCGGCGGCTTGCTCGCGCTCCTCATCACCGGGATGCACTTCTCGGTGTCTGCCGCGATGGGGTTCGTGTCGATCTTCGGCATCGCGATCCAAGACGCGATCCTCGTCGTCACCTACTTCCAGCGCCTGCACGACATCGAGGGGCACTCGATCGAGCTCGCGGCGCGCGAGGCCGCGGAGAAGCGCTTCCGACCGGTGCTCATGACCACGCTCGTGGCGACGCTGGGCCTGCTCCCCGCGGCGCTCTCGAACGGCATCGGCGCGCAAACGCAGAAGCCGCTCGCGATCGTCGTCATCGGCGGCTCCCTCATCCTCGCGCTCCTCACGCGTGTATTGCAGCCGCCGCTCCTCGTGCTATTCCACACGTGGCTCGAGCGCCGGCAGGCCGCGCGTCCCCAGGCCGAGGTGCCCGAATGAGCAGCGCGATCGGCTGGTGGCTGGGGATCGGCGGCGCGCTCACGCTGGTGCTCATGCGGAACCTCGATCTGCGCGGTCGGGCGCGCTGGCGGGCGGTCGGCGGAAGAGCGCACACGGCCGGAGGGCCCTACCGCTCCGCCACCCTGCAGGGGACGAGCCTCGTCGCGGCGCCGGCGTGGGTGCGCGGCGCGACGCTCGGCTCGCTCGTCTTCGCGCTCGGCGCGATGCCGGCGGTCTACCTCGTCCTCGACACTCCGCACTTCGACGGCATCGCGGTGCCGCTCCTGCCCGGTCTGCTCCTGTCGATCGCGTCGGCGTGCTGCGTGGGGCTCCTGCTCGCGCGCGCGACGGACGACGCGTCGAGCGCGGCGCGCCTCGCCGGACGCACGTCGCTCTTCTTTCACGGGAGCCTCTCGGTCCTCGCGCTCGCCCACCTCGTCGTCGTCGAGACCGACTGGGGCAGCCAGGTGCACTCGTGCTCGCGCTCGCTGGCGCTCGCCGTGCTCGCGCTCGCGCTCGGCGCGACCGCGCAGGCGTTCGGTGTCGTGCGCGCGGCGGACGCGCGCGAGCAGATGCGAACGAACGTCGCTTGAGTGAGAGCCGGGCCTACATCCCACGGGCTTTAACGCGTCCCGCGGAGGTCTCGCGCAGCGTTTTGGGTGGCGTCGGAGCGCGCTTCCTCCAATCGTGGCGGGCATGCGACGAGTGACGTTTGCTTTCGTGACGATCGGTCTGACGGCGGCGGCGTGCGGCGGGTCGGCGATCGACGGCGCGTCGACCGGCGACCGCGTCGACGGGGGCGCCTCGAGCTCGTCTTCCTCGTCATCAGGGAGCAGCGGCGGAAGCACCAGCAGCGGCGGAAGCACCAGCGGCGGCGGAAGCACCAGCGGCGGCGGCGCGTTCCCCTACCCGATCGAGCACGTCATCGTGATCGTCAAAGAGAACCACACGTTCGACAACTACTTCGGCACGTTCCCCGGCGCCGAAGGCACGACGACGTGCACGAAGCACGACGGCACGACGGCGCCATGCGGTCACGCGCCCGACGTGACCGGAAGCGTCGATCCGTGCCACGCGCACAGCTGCGCGATCGCCGACTACAACGGCGGCCTGATGAACGGCTGGGACCTGCCCGGCGGCTCCGCCGAGAAGACCGCGCTCCCCTACGCGCAGTACCTCGAAGCCGACATCCCCAATTACTGGAAGTACGCGCGGACCTTCACGCTCGGCGATCACTTCTTCGCGGACGTGCTCGGCCCGAGCTTTCCCGGCCACCTCGAGCTGCTCGCCGCGCAGTGCGGCTGGGCGTCCGGCAACCCGAACACCGACGTGACGCACCCGTTCTGGGGCTGCGATCAGGCCCCGGCGACCCGCGTGACCGTGCAGAACCAGGCGACGTGCAAGGAGGAGCAGGTCTTTCCGTGCTTCAAGATCCCGACGGTGCCCGATCTCCTGCCCGCCGGCGTGACGTGGAAATTCTACGGCACGAACTTCTATTTCTTGCCCGAGGTGTGGTCGATGTTCGACGCCGTCGACGGCATCCGCAACGACCCCAACAAGTGGAGCCACGTGGTGACGGCGGACAAGTTCGACGCCGACATCGACGCCGGGACGCTGCCGAACGTCGTGTGGCTCGTCGACCAGGATCTCGCCGACGAGCACCCGGCCATCGGGGGCGTCTGCGCGGGAGAGAACTGGACCGTCCAGAAGATCAACAAGCTGATGCAGGACACGAAGCACGACTACTGGAAGAAGACGGCGATCCTCTTCACGATGGACGACTTCGGCGGCTGGTACGACCACGTGAAGCCGCCGCGTCAGTACGGCTGCGACCCGCAGAACCCGTACGGGCTCGGCTTCCGGCTGCCGCTCCTCGTCGTCTCGCCTTACGCCAAGCCGGGCTACGTCTTCAAAGAGGTGGCCGAGCAGGCGAGCATTCCGAAGTTCATCGGCAAGGTGTTCGGCGCGAAAAAGACGCTGAGCGACCTCGACCCGGCGGCGCAGGACGGGCAGGCGAACGATCTTATGGGCGCGTTCGACTGGAAGCAGGCGCCGCTGCCGCCGCTCGTCTTGCAGCCGCGAATCTGCCCGTAGGCGCGCCGGACTCGTCCGGGCGGAGCGGCCGCGCGTAGGATGCGGACATGGGTCGCTCGTCGCTCGCGCTCGCGTTCATGCTCGCCACCGTCCTCGCCGGTTGCCCGAAGGGCAATTCGAAGGACGTAGACGCCCGCGCGGCCGACGCTGGCGCAGGCGACGCGGCGATCGACGCCATGGCAGGCGTGGCAGCCGATGCCGGCGAGGGCGTCGAAGACGACGACGTTCGCGACGTCTACTCCGTGGACGCAGGCCCGCCCGACCCGCTCGCCGGGCGCCTCTGCGCGGCGTTGCATGAGCTCCCGGAGCGTCGGCGCGCCGCGTGCTGCGACGCGGCGCCCGCGCTGGTCCTCACGAGCGAGTGCGCGCGGACGCTGACCGCCGCGCTCTCGCTGCGCGCGGTCACCCTCGCCGCGGCTGACGTCGACGCGTGCGAGGAGGCGATGCGCAAAGCGTTCGACGGCTGCGACTGGGTCGGCCCGTTTCCGCCCGAGGTGCCGGCGGCGTGCCTCGGCGTCGTGAAGGGCGCGATCGCTGCGGGGCGGCGGTGCCGCTCGTCGCTCGAGTGCGCCGGCGAGCAGCGGTGCCACGGGGTCGGCCCGACCACGACGGGCCGCTGCGGCCCCCCCTCCGCCGACGGCGAGAGATGCGGCGGTAGCGCAGACCCGCTCGCCGGGTTCGCGCGGCAGAACGACGTCGACGCGCGCCACCCCGAGTGCAAGGGCTGGTGCGAGCGGACCAAGTGCGCGGCGCGCGTCGCCGTGGGCGGCGCGTGCGCGCTCGGCGCGGCGTGCGGCACCGGCAAGCTCTGCGTCGCGGGCAAGTGCGCGGAGGCGGCGCCCGCGAAGGTCGGCGAGAAGTGCCCGGGCGACGCGTGTGAGCCCGGCGCGCAGTGCGTCCGGGGCGCGTGCGTCGCGCGCAAGGCGGCGGGCGCGGCGTGCAACGCCGACTTCGAGTGCAGAGGCGGCTGCCTGCGCGCGAACGCCGCGAAGCCCGGCGTGTGCGGGAAGAAGTGCGGCTCGCGCTGACCCGATCGCGCCGCCACGCTCCGCGTGGCCGTCACCCGTGCAGCACGCGGTCGACGAACCAAAACAGCCCCGCGAGCGCCACCGCTCCGCTCACCGCCTGCGCGCCGCGCGGGACGAAGCCCTCGCGTTTGCGGAGGTAGTAGATGACCGGCAGGACGAGCGCCATCACCGCGAGCTGACCGACTTCGACGCCGACGTTGAAGAAGACGAGCGCCGTCGGGACCTGCGCGCGCGGAAGCTCGATCTCGCGGAGCGCGCCCGCGAAGCCGAACCCGTGGATGAGCCCGAAGGGGAACGTCACGCGCCACCGCTTCTCGGCGCTCTTCACGAAGAAGTTCTCCACCCCCACGTACGCGATGGACAGCGCGATGAGCGGCTCGACGACGCGCGACGGCGGCACCCACGCGCCGAGCGTCGCGACGCCCAGCGTGATCGAGTGCGCGACGGTGAACGCCGTCACGACCGCGACCATCGACCGCGCGCGCCCGCCCACGATGACGAGACCCAAGAGGAACACCAGGTGATCGTAGCCCGTGAGGATGTGCTCGATGCCCATCCGAAGGAACCCCACGGCGCTCACTTGCTCGCGCGCCGACGCGCGCGTCCCGTCGGACGGGGCGCCGGCGTCGACCGTCTCGTGCCCCCGGTAGGCGACCTCGTCGATCGTGATGGAGCCGAGGACGACATGCGCGATGTGGCGGTGGCCGTGAGAGAGCTCGGCGAGGAGCTTCACGTCGATCTCGAGACGCTCCGGCGCCAGCGGGCAGGCGTACGCGACGACGAGCGCGATTCCGTCCTCCTCGGTGAGACGCGCGTCCTCGAGCCTGCCGGCACACGCCTGCCCGTTGCCGCGCACGAGGACGCCGAGCGTCGCGGCCTTGGCGAGCGCCGCGCGCGACGCGACGACGTCCTCCGGGCGGACGCTCCCGTCGTGGTGCGGGTCGAGCGAGGGCACGACGCCGATCATCTCGCCGCGCGCGAAGACGAGCTCGGCGCGCACGGTCTCGCCCTCGAGGGTGTACGCGCCGCGCGAGACGCCGATCGCGTGCGCTGCCGCCGGCCCCGCCACGAGCCAGAGCGCGATCGCGAGGACGAGGGCGGCGGCGTGTCTCATGTCTTGGGGTTGGTTTCGAGGAGCTTGGTCGCGAGCACGAGCTCGCGCGGATGGTACGCGCAGGCCGAAGGCGCCTGCCGATCTAGTTCAGCATGTTCGCCCACGCCGCCGCGTTATCGACGCATTTTATCGACGCGCCATGGGTGTCCCCGGTCGCGCCGCACGTCGCGGCCGTGTCGTTGGAGCGCTCGGGAACCATCCCGAGGTTCTGCCAGCTCGCGGCGTGGGCCGCGCATGTCGTGTCTCCGCCGGTCGGCGCTCCGTTCGTGAAGATCGTCGGCGCACCGAGCCCATAGAACTGCGTCGGATCGCTCGCCCATGCCCCCGCGCTACCGTTCGTCCACGTCGCCGGCGTCGTCCCGCCGACGTGGTCGCACGGCGCGGAGAGCTGGACGACGCGCGCGACGGGGAAGAGCTTTCCCATCGCCGCCGCGTGACCGCCGCCTTGCGAGTGACCCGCAACGACCAGCTTGGGCCACGCGAGGCGCGTCTCGGGCGCGGCGCCCGGAGCGCCGACAAGGTAGTCGGCCCAGCCGCCCGCAGGATCGTGCGCGGCGAGATACGTCAACGTCATGACGAGGCGCCCCGCGATGCTCGCGTCGACGGCGACGTTGGCCATCGATCCGGCTTCGCTCACGCCGAGGATGATCTGTCGGCGCGTCGGGAAGAAGCAGGCATCGGCCCCCTGGCAGAGGCTTCCGACGGACTTTTGGCTCGCGTAGCTGAGGGCGACCACCGCGTAGCCGAGCGAAGCGGCGGTGTCGTAGAAGTTCGTCTGCGGCGACGCGATCGGTCCGGACGGGTGACCGCCGCTCCCGTTAAGGAATACGGCGAGCTTGCGCCGCGGCTGGACCTTCGGGTCCGGGGCGAGGGCGTAGCTCGGGACGGACGCGTTCTCGCCCGTCGCCGAAGCGCCAGCCTCCGTCGGGGCGACGAGCCAGCACGCGGCGGGAGCGACGATCGCGGCCGTGCCGCTCGCGGAGCACGCCGTCGGAGGTGGCAGCGATGCCTGCGGCGAGGCTTCGGTCGACGCGTCGCTCGACGCGTCGGGCCCGGACGCGGCATCGGGCGGGGATGCCGCATCGAGCACGGACGCCGCATCGGTGAGCGAGGTGTCCGGAGCGCCGGTCGACGGAGAGGACGAACAGGCCGCGAGGACGAGCCAGGGCACACCGGTTGGGATTCGCATGGGCGACGCAGGTTGCAACGCGCGGGCCGCAAGGCACTCTCTGCGCGAACCCGCGGGCGCCGCACGCGACGGGTCTTGGCGCGGATGGCCGGGTGGACGTTTCCACGACCCCCCGGACGCGCCGACGTGCAGCTGGGCGCGGCTCACGTCTTCGGCTTGGCTTCGAGGAGCTTCCGCGCTTCCGCCGCGCCGTCCGGATCGAACGCCGCGTTCGTGGCGAGCGCCGCCGCGACGAGCTTCCGGCCCCCCGCCACGTCGCCCGCCGCGATGTGGATCGCGCCCTGATGGTAGACGAGCCGCGCATCTTTGGTGCCGAGACGTCGCGCGTGGTCGATGACCTTTTTCGCGTCGTCGGTCTTGCCGGCGCGGTAGAGCGCCCAGGCGTATGTGTCCTCGGTGTAGACGTCGCCGCGCGCCTTCATCTCCTCGGTCGCCAGCGCCAACGCCTCCTGCGCGTCCTGGCCCTTGGTCGCATAAAAGAGGGCGAGCGTGCGCGGGTCGCCGCGGCGACCGTCTTTTACGAGGCGCGCCCACGCCTCGTCCGCGCCGGCCTGATCGCCCGCCGCCGCGCGCGCGTCGCCGAGCAGCCACGCCGTCTCCGGCAGCGGGCTCTGGTCGTACGCGCGCTTGAAGAGCTCCGCCGCGCGCTTGCCGTCGCCGCGCGCGAGCGCCACCTTCCCGCGGCCGACGAGCGCCGGCGGGTACTCGCTCAAGAGATCGAGCGCCCTGACGAAGCCGGCGTCGGCGCCTTCCAGATCGCCCTTGTGCCAGAAGATGAGCGCAGCCTGGACGACCTCCCACGCGCGCGGCTCGGGATCCTTGGGATCGCGCCCGGAGTCCATCGCGAGCCGCGCGTACTCGACGGCCATCTTCTCGTCTCCCGCGAGCCATCGGAAGTACGACGCGCGGCTGTACGACGGCAGGTTGGGTTTGATGTCCATCATCTTCTGCGCGGCGTCGGCCGCCTCCTCGAACCGCCCGAGCTCGAGGAGCGCGTCGGACAGCGAGCCGTAGGCCATCGCGTCGTCGGGGTGCTTCGCGAGGACGCGGCGCGCCAAGTCGGCCGCTTCGCGGAACTTGTGGTCGTTCAAGAGGACGAGGCCCTGCAGATCGTAGGCGAGCTTGTCGTCGGGCGACGCGTCCAGGGCCATCTCGGCGCACGCGTTCGCGTTCAGGTAAAAGCCGGGATCGCTGGACTCGCGCGCCTTGCGCACCCACGCGCGGCCGAGGAGCACCCAAAAGTCGATCTTGCCCGGGTTCGTTTGCGCCGAGCGCTGGAGGTCGAAGATGATGCGATCGACGCCGGCGTCGCTGCCTGGCTTCGCGAGGGCGAGCGCGCGGCTCGCGGCGAGCTTGCCCGCGGCCGGGTCGGCCTTGGCCTCGGTCTTCTCCGCCGGCGCCGGCGAAGCGGGCGCGGGGCTCTTGCTGCAAGCGCCGAGGAGCGAGACCGTGAGGGCGAGGGCGAGGCGTTTCATCGTAGGCGTGTCCTCCACACAAACAACGCCCGACCCCAAGCGATGGATCGCCGAGGGTCGGGCCTCTTGTGGCTGAATTTTCAGCCGATCGTCGAAATTCGTTAGCTAGCTAACGATTCGTTGCCCACGCCTCACGGCGTCGCCTTGCCGTGCCCCTGCGAGTAGCCCTCCCACGGCAAAGCCAGGTACGGGAAGCTCGTCAGGTACGGCTTGTCGTTGTAGTCGACGTTGTCCTTCACCGCGAGCGTGCCCTTGGCGAGGATCACGCTGAGCAGCACGTCGGTCACGTCGGCCTGCTCCTGGTTCGGCGCCGCGCCGCCGACGATCGGCCGCCCGTTCGGGAAGCTCGAGTCGGTCCCGAGGTCGACGCGGAGCACGTCGCCCGTCGCGGAGAGCGGGATGTCGTGGCCGCTCGCCTTCAGGTTGATCGTGTCGATGATGTCGAGGCGGTCGTGCTTGAGCGCGTCGACCGTCGCCTGCGGCACGCCGAGCGCCTTGTAGATGCCGACCGCCTCGGCGTCGCGCACGATGATCGGGTTCAGGAAGTACGCGCCGAAGTTCTCGACGTCGCGGGCCGGGCGCGACGCGTTGTACTTGTCTTTGTCCTGGAGGCCGATGAGGGCCTCGTTGACGAGCGGCAGGCCAAGGCGCGAGACCTGCTTCCACGGACCGAGCCCCCGCTCGGTGCCGTTCGAGTGCAGCACGCGAACCTTGCGGCGGCTCGCCGACGCCCAGATGCCGAGCGTCTGCGCGTCGCTCGGGCCGGCCGT
>JAYVXL010000701.1:0-3952 GCA_043785185.1 Myxococcales bacterium | reverse complement strand
GTCGTGCCGCTCGGCTTCCCGTTCGAGGTCTCCGCCTCGGGCACGGCGAAGGGCGGCGCGAGCGCCGCGGTCCACGAGATCGACCTGGGCCAGGCGCTGCCCGGCTCCATCCGCGCGACGGTGAGCATGTTCCCGTCGCCCGTCGCGGCGATGACCAAGGGGATGGACGGCATGCTCCGCGAGCCGGGCGGCTGCTTCGAGCAGACGTCGTCGACCAACTACCCGAACGTCATGATCCTGAGCTACCTCGGCGCGAACGACGCGGCCGATCCGCAGCTCTTACAGAAGACGCAGGGCTACCTCGATCACGGCTACAAGCTGCTCACCGGCTACGAGACGCCGAACAAGGGGTACGAGTGGTTCGGCAAATCCCCCGGCCACGAGGCGCTCACGGCGTACGGCCTCATGGAGTTCGCGGACATGGCGAAGGTCTACGACGTAGACCACACGATGGTCGAGCGCACGGCGAGCTGGCTGATGAGCCGCCGCGACGGCAAGGGCGGCTTCCTCCGCTCGAGCGAGGCGCTCGACTCGTTCGGCCGCGCCGGCGAGGCCACGACGAACGCGTACGTCGTCTGGGCGCTCGCCGAGGCGAAGCGGACAGGCGGGCTCGACAAGGAGCTCGCCCAGTCGCGCGCGCTCGGGCTGTCGACGCAGGACCCGTACCTCCTCGCCCTCGCCGCGAACACCGCGCTGCTCACCGCGCCGAAGGCCCCGGAGACGGCCACGATGGTGAAGAGCCTCGCCGCGATGCAGCGCAAGGACCAGAGCTTCTCCGGCGCGAAGGAGACGATCACGATGTCGGGCGGCGAGTCGCTCGTCGTCGAGACCACCGCCGTCGCGGCGCTCGCGCTCGTCAAGGCGTCGCCGAACGGCGAATACACTCCGGCGCTGCGCGGAGCCGTCGAGTACCTGAACGCGCGCCGCGGCGGGTACGGCGACTGGGGCAACACGCAGGCGACCATCCTCGCGCTGAAGGCGCTCAGCGCCTACGCCGAGAGCGCGCGGCAGATGCAAGCGCCCGGCGCGGCGACGCTGCTCGTCAACGGCAAGCCGGTCGGCTCGCTCGCGTTCGACAAGGGGCGTCGCGACGCGCTCGTGTGGGACGACTTCGCGTCGCAGCTCACGCCGGGCAAAAACCGGCTGGAGGTGAGGCTCGACGGCGCGTCCTCACTGCCGTACGCGATCTCGGTCTCCTACCGGGCGGCGCGGCCGCAGTCGTCGGAGAGGGCGAAGGTCTCGGTCACGACGACGATCGACAAAACGACCGTGAACGCGGGCGAGGCCGTGAAGGTTCG
Source organism: Myxococcales bacterium (assembly GCA_043785185.1). GTDB lineage: Bacteria > Myxococcota_A > Polyangia > Polyangiales > Polyangiaceae > JANYHK01. Next base: position 2,654 of record JAYVXL010000701.1, on the reverse strand, counting down.
CGCCCACGTGGAGAACAAGACGACGGACGGCATCCCGATGACGCTCGCGCGCGTCGGCATCCCCGGCGGCCTCGCGTTCCAGACGTGGCAGCTGAAGGAGCTGCGCGACAAGGGGCTCGTCGACTTCTACGAGACGCGTCCGCGCGAGGTCATCCTCTACTGGCGCGCGCTCCCGCCGTCGGCCAAGAAGGACGTCGACCTCGACCTCCTCGCGCAGGTGCCCGGCGCGTACGAGGCGCCCGCGACCTCCGCGTATCTCTATTACACCGCCGAGGAGAAGGCCTGGACGGCGCCGCTCAAGGTGACGGTGCGCTGAGGCGGAGGCGTCGGCGTCGAGCGGCGGAGGCGAGGGGAGGGGGAGGGGCGACGACGGCTGGCTGCGCGGGCGGGCGTTTCACTTTATGGTCTTGGGGCGGCCTCGAGCTCCACTCGAATTACGTGGCCTCCGGCGCCCGGTCGCGCGAGCCGCCGGAGCGCGCGCCGGGTCACGTCCTCTACGAGTCGCGGCGGCGGGGTCGAGGCGCGGCGCGCCCGCCTTTCCTTCGGCGCCGGAACGAGGCGATGCTCGGGCACTTTTTTTGAACGCGTTCAACCCTCGCACGTCTCCCGCCGCGGGACCGCGGCGCCGCGGTATGCTCGCTGCGATGTTTGCCCCGCCCGCCGCGCCTGTCCGGTTCTCTGCCGCGATCGCCGTCCTCGCCGCGCTCGGGGCGCAGGAGGGCGCGGCGCGGGCCGGGCCGGAGACCGCGCTGCGCGAGTTCGCCGGCGGCCAGGTAAAGAAGGGCGTCCGCACGATCGGGATGGGCGGCGACGGCGCGACGACCGGGAACTACGCGCTCGTCTACAAGGACGCCGGCGGCGCGATCTTCGACCAGGGCATCACGCACTTCGGCGACAACGGCAACACGTTCACGTTCAGCGCCGTCGGCCTGACGACGCCGACGTTCTGGGACGACGCCGCGCTCTACGTCATCGCCCTCGGTCAGACGGGGACGAACGCGCGGGTCTGGGACAAGACCGCGCCCTCGGCGAAGAAGCCTCCGTCGCACGGGAATCTCGCGGACACGTCGGTCTTCGTGAAATTCGCCAAGCCGCTCACGCCGACGTTGAGCCTGGGGTTCATGGGCGCGTACGAGCTGTCGCAGGCGACGCTCCTGCCGGACAACGGCGCGCCGCCGATCCAGTTCACGACCGCGTGGCTCCCGTCGGGCGGCTTCGGCCTGCACTGGCACCCGGACGACGCGTGGCAGGTCGGCGCGCGCGTGATCATGAATCACGACCGCGAGACGCGGTCGCAGGCCGGGGCGTCGACCTCCGGGCTCTTGCGCTCCTACGAGTACCGCCTCGGCGCCGCGTGGTCGCCGTGGAAGGGGGCGCTCCTCGACGCCGGCGTCGCCGCGCTCGATCGCTCGAACGAGGTCGAGCACACGACGACGTTCGCCGTGCAGCCCACGCTCGGCGTCGAGCAAGCCCTCGTGAAGAACCGCGTATGGGCGCGCGCCGGGCTCGACGAGACGACGTGGACGACCGGCATGAGCCTCGCGGTCTCGCCGGTGCGCGTCGACGTCGCGTACCTCTACAATCTCGCGGCGGCGCGCACGGCGGACGTGTTCGGCAAGCGGAGCACCAGCCTGATCGCGACGATCAACCTCGAGTACGAGAAGCTCTTCGCCCGCCACTAAGCAGCTTCAGAGCCACCACTGGAGGGTGAGAGGGCTCTTCCTGCCGCTTCAGTCGCCCGCGTACATCGCGCGGACGTCGTCGCGCACGTCGCTCTTCGTCTCCTCGTCGAGGGGCACGCCCCAGTACTCTTCCATTTTCGCGACCACGACGTCCGCCCGCGCCTCCACGTCGACGGTGGCCATCGCCGCGAGGAACGCGCCCCGGTCCTTCTTGGGGATCTGCGTCTCGACGCGGCGCGTGGCGTCGCGGATGAAGCGATCGCCGAGCTTCGGGTGCGCGCGGGCCACCGAAAGGATGTGCAGCTCCTCCTCGGCGTAGGCGCGCGCCGTCGGGAAGAGCGCCGCGTCGAGCACGCCCTGCAGCTCGGCCTCGCGCGCTTCCTGCCGCGTGATGGCGCGCTCCGCGGGCGCGTGCCGGAGCGTGCGCTTCGCGAGCGCGCGCGCGGGGCGCTTCGGCGTGGCCTTCACGCGTCGTGCGGCAATCGTCTTCGGCTTCGCTCTCGGCTTCGCTTTCGCCGTGGGCGTCTTCGCGGACTTCTTGGCGGGCTTCTTCGTCGGGTGGGCGCGCATGGGGGCCATGGTATACCCCGCGCGCGCGCCGCGTGCTCACCACGTCGTGCTACGTTCGCGTGCCGGAGGCGGCGGGGAGAGGCATGAGCACACGAGCCGGAGGCGCGTGATGAGGGACGACCCTGAGGCGCTCGTGGCGCTCGCGCGGGCGTGGCTGGCGGCGTGGAGCGCGCGCGATGTCGACGCGCTCGTCGCCCTCTACGACGCGGACGCCGTGCACACGAGCCCGAAGCTGCGCGCAAAGGATCCCGCGACGAACGGCGAGGTGCGCGGCGCCGCGGCCTTGCGCGCGTGGTGGGCGGACGCGATGCACCGCATGCCCGAGCTGCGCTACGAGGAGCGCCACCTGACGGCGATGGGCGACCGCGTCTTCATGGAATACTTGCGCACGAACCCCGGCGA
>JAYVXL010000700.1:0-3961 GCA_043785185.1 Myxococcales bacterium | reverse complement strand
GGCGCGAGACGCCGTCGGCGTGCGCGGACGCGCAGCTCCACGCGCAGTGTCCGCAGCGTACGCATGCGCCCTCGTCGATGACGAGGAGCGAGCGGGCGACTTGCATGCGGTAGAGATCCTGGAAGACCAGGCGCGTCGTCAGCACGCCCGCGGCCGCGTGCTGCGCGCTCGCGCGCTCTTCGGCGACGCGGCGCACGCGCTCGAGCAGGCCCTCGTGGCGCCGCGCGAACGCGAGGAACGCGGCGCGCGGAACCGCGAGCACCCACGCCGCGCCCGAGGCCACGGCGCTGACGGTGCGTCTTCCCCCGGCCGCGGCTTCGTCGTCGCCGACGGCATCCCCGCGCGCGACGTACGCGCGGACGCGGATGCGGCCGTCGTCCTCGGTCTGGATCTGCAGCATGCCGTCGGCGACGAAGTGGACGTGCGTGGCGACCTCACCCTCGCGAAAGAGCGGCTCGCCCCGCGCGAGGTCGACGTGCTCGACGGCGTCGAGGAGCGCCTCGAGCTCTCGCTCACCCACGTGCCGCGCGAACGAGAGCGTGCAGAGGACGTCGCGCGTCGCCGCGCGCAGGAGCGCGCGCTCGTGGCGGAGGACGATCTCGGTGCTGCCGTCGCCGCGCTCGAGCGCGCGGCGAAAGACCGCGAGCGGGATCTCGGCGACGCGCGCGACCGACAGCGCGGCGGCCTCGGCGCGCCGTGTCCCGCCGGGCCTTAGCGAGCGCTCCTCGCCGAACGCTTCGCCGGGGGCGATTTCGCGCAGGACCGTCGCGTCCACCTCGCCGCGGCGAACCGCGCGCACGCCGACCGTGCCCTTTAAGACGACGAAGAGCGCGTCGGCCGGCTCGCCGACGCGGTAGATCGCCTCGCCCTCGGCGACGTCACGCAGCGCGCCCGCGCCCTCGATCTCGGCGCGCGCGCGCGCGTCGAGCGAGCGCAGAGGCGCGGCGCTCCACACGGTATCGGGCCACGTCACGGGAGCCTCGCGTGCGCCGCGCCGACGTCCACGATCTCCACGCGGCGCATCATCGCCGTCGTCACCTGCGGGCCGCTGGGCCGCTGGCCCTGGCGCGCTTTCTCGGCCTCGTACGCGGCGAACGCGCGCACGAGGTAGGGCGGGAAGCTGCGAAACCGCAGGCGCGCTTCGATCTCGAACGGCGGCGGGTGGCCCCCCGCGTCGAGATCGTAGGTGTACGTGAGCGGCACGCCGGGCGGCGCCGAGCGCGTGTCGATGATCGCGTCGGGCGCCTTCGCGAGGCCGCGGTCCGCGTCGAGCGCGCCGACCGGGAAGTACGTCTCGAAGAGCTCGCGGCCGCCGCTCAAGTTCGAGCGGCACTCGCCGGTGTCGAGATCATAGGCGCCGTCGTCGAAGCGGTCGGCGCGCGTCCTCCCCTGCCCTGGCCCCGGCTGGCACGCGCCGGACGCGTCGATCACGCCGACGCAGCGCACGCATCGGAGGAACCCGTTCTGCAGGTTCACGAGGCCGCGCCCGCGGAACGTCGTGCCGCCGCGCGCGGGGCTCGGGCTCCACTCGGGCGCGTCGGGTCCGTCGACGACGTCGGCGCCGAAGACGCCGAGCGGCCGCCCGCGCGCGTCCCGCGCGTCGTCGGACGTCGTGACGCGGAGGAAGCGCTTGTCCGGCAGATCCTGATCGGGCGACGCGACGCGCCCAACCTCGTAGACGACCCCGCCGCGCGCGTCTTTCACGGTGAGCTCGACCCACACCTCGCGCTCCTGGCTGAAGCCGCCGGGCACGCGGTGGCCGGCGCCGATGTTCTCGATGACGACGGGGATCTCGAGGCGCGCACCGGCGCGACGCACGGCGCCGAGCTCGAAGCGGAACGTGCGGGTCAGGAGCAGATCGCGCCGCGCGCGGAGGCCGAGCGGGAGGCCCGATGCGTCGAGGCCGGTCTCGTCGGCGAAGGCGTCCTTGAAGGCCTCGGCGAGCGGGAGCTCCACGCTCGTGAAGTAGTGCGACGCCGACGGGACCGCGTCGTCCGACGACGCGCTCACGCGGGCGCGCGGCGACTCGCCGGCGGCGCGCGCCTCGAAGTGCGTCCCTTTGGGGCACGCGGAGGAGCCCGCGCCCGCGCCGCCGGCGCCCGGCGCGCAGACGCCGGGGTAGAGGCTCATGTGGCAGCCCTGGCACGACGGCGCGGCGCGTCCGCGGCGCCGCTCGGATTCGGACCACTCGCGCCACTCGCTGTAGCCGTTGCGCAGGCGCTTGAAGTGGTCGCCGCGGTCGCGCGCGCCGAGGACATCGGTGCCGAAGAGGCGCACGTCGTGGCACGCGCCGCAGAACTCGCTCGACGCGAGGTACGCCCGAGAGGCCGCGGTCGCGCGCTGGTGCACGACGGGCGCGCCCGCGCCGCCGAGCTGCGCGCCGAAGAACGCGCGGCCGTCGAGGAGGTAGCCGCTGTTGGCGATGCCGGAGCGAAAGGAGCGGTCCTCGGGGCGCGCGAGGAAGGTCTGGCCGGTGACGAACGACGTCCACGTCGGGTTGCCCTCGTAGCGCCCCCCGGCCGCGCCGTGCGCGGCGACGGGGCCGACGGCCGTGTGGCATCCGACGCAGCCGATGCCCTCGAGCCCCTGCGCGGAGACGAGGTCGGCGATCGGCGCGCGCGAACGGCGGTCGCCGAACGCGGACCACGCCGGCATCGACGCGCGAAGGTTCTCGGCCGGCGCGTGGCAGTTGACGCACCACTGCTCGCCGCCCGCGCCGGTCAACGTGATGCCGGTGCGCTCGTCGCGGCACACGTCGCCGGCGGCCCGGCGGAGCGCGCCCGCGCCGTTGGGGCAGCGGTCGTCTCGCCCGAACTGCTCTTCGACCACGCTCTCGAGCGAGCCGTAGAGCGGGCTGCGGACGGCGTGGGCCATCACGCTTCGCTGCCACTCGGCGACCTGCCGCGCGTGGCACGCGGTGCAGTCTTGGGACGTGGCCGACGCGCGGAGCGGCGCGCTCGCGGCGATCGCGTCCGCCCGCGCCGGCGCCGCGTTCGCGTCTGCACGGCGGCTTCCGCCGGTACCGGCGAGGGCGATGAGGATCGCGGCGAGCGCGAGGCCGAGCGCGATGGGAACGGCGGCGCGGAGGCGGAGGACCGGTGAGGTGGGCGCGACGGAGGTCGCGGTCGAGGTCGAGGTCGCGGCCGAGGTCGACGTCGGGACCCGGGTCGGGATCGCGGGGCCCCGCGTGCGCGCCTGTCCGCCGAGCCCGAGCAGCTCCTCGCACTGCGCGGCGATCTCGGCCGCCGACGACGGGCGCGCGCGCGGGTCCGGCGCGAGCAGCCGCAGCACGAAGCTCTGCACGCCGGGGCGGAGCGCGCGGGCGACGGCGTCCTCGAACGGCGCGGCCTCTTCGCCTTGCAAGCGCATCGCGTGGCGGAGGCCCGCGCCGCCGAACGGCATCGCGCCCGCGAGGAGCCGGTACGCGACGAGGCCGACGACGTACCGATTGGCCGCGGCGTCCCAAGGCGCGCCGCCCGCTTGCTCGGGCGGCGTCCACCGCGGCGACGGGGCGCTCGTGCCGCGGGCGTCGCGCGGCGCGCCCACGAGCGCGCGCACGAGCGGGTCGGCGAGCAGCCACGCGTGACCGCCCTCGTCACCGAGCGCGACCTCGGGCGGCCGAAGCGCGCCCGGGAAGAGCGCGGCCTCCTCCGCCGCGGACAGCGCCCGCGCGAGCGCGCGCGCGACGCCGAGCGCGCGCGCCCCGGAGGCGCGCTCGCCTTTGCCGAGCGCGCCCAGCGTACGCGCAGGGCGGCGGCGGACGAGCCACGCCCCCTGCCCGTCCACGCCCCCGTCCACGAAGCCGCCGAGCCCCCGCGCCCCGAGCGCGAGGAGGCGCGCGGCGGTGGGGGCGTCCGCGGCCGGCAGCGCCCACAGCTCCCCGGCCGCGCACGAAGCCCGCGCCGCGCGACCGAGCGCGTCGAGCGCGTCGCCCGCGTCGGGTCTCGGCTTGGGCGGGAGA
>JAYVXL010000699.1:0-3965 GCA_043785185.1 Myxococcales bacterium | reverse complement strand
CGCCGACGATCAACAGCTACAAGCGTTACGTCCCCGGCGTTTGGGCGCCGCTCACCGCGTCGTGGGGGCTCGAGAACCGCACGTGCGCCATTCGCGCGATCATGGGCGGCGCGTCGGGCACGCGCCTCGAGTACCGGCAGACGGCGGCGGACATCAACCCGTACGTCGCCATCGCGACGTGCCTCGCGGCCGGCCTTTGGGGGATGCAGAAGAAGGTGGCGGCGCCGAAGGCTTCCAGTGGCGACGCGTCGCGCGCCGACAAGGGCAAGGAGGAGGCGCTCCCGCGCACGCTGAAAGAGGCGACCGAGCGCCTCGCGAAGAGCGCGCGCGCACGGGAAATTCTCGGCACGCCGTTCGTCGACCACTACGTTCGCACGCGCGACTGGGAGGTGCGGCAGTACGAGCGCGTCGTCACCGAGTGGGAGCTCGCGCGCTACTTCGAGTCGATCTGAGGTAGCCTCGCTCGGCGCATGAAGGACCCCGCCGTGCTCCACGAGGTCGGCCTCGCCATCGACTTCGGCGTCTTCAAGCTCCACACGAAGTGGGAGCCCGATCCGCGCCAGCGCGACGCCGCGTGGGCGATGTACGTCGAGCTCTCGACCCGCATCGCGACGCAGGAGCTCGACCTCGAGGTGGGCGTGCTCCGCGAGGCGCTGACGTCGCTCCACGCGATGTTCGGCGTGACGCGCGAGATCCTCCGCGAGGAGGGGCCCAACGTCGGCATGGGGCCGGAGACCGTCGGCGGCATCTCGGTCCGCGTGCTCAACGCCGGCATCCGTCCGTTCCTCGCGAAGTGGCACCCGCGGCTCGCCGCGTGGGAGCTCGCGAAGGATGCGCACGTGGACGCCCGCGCGCACGAGCGCGCGTGGCCCGACGACGCCAAATGCCGCGGCGAGCTCGCCAAGCTCCAGCGAGGTCTGTCCACCTATGCCGAAGCGCTCGGGAAGATCGCCGGCGCCGCCTGAGGCGGCTCGTCGTCGCGTGGCCGCGGCCGCGCGCGGTGACGCGAACGCGCGCCCGCGCGCGAGCGGGAGAGCCGCGCCCGTCGTCGTGACGCCGCCGCCGCCGCCGCCGCCGTACGACTACGAGGTCTTCGTCAGCTACCGCCGCCGTGATCCGGTGCTGTCGTGGATGAACAACCACTTCTTCCCGAAGCTCGTGCACTGGCTGCCGCAGTTTTGGGCGAGCGAGCGTCCGGCGCCGCGCGTCGCGAAGGACGACCAGATGGAGGCCGGGGTCGTGTGGCCGGAGCGCCTGGCGCAGATGCACGCGGGCTCGCGGTGCATGATCGCGATCCTGTCGCCCGAGTACTTTCGGTCGCCGTGGTGCGTCGCCGAGTGGCGCGCGATGCTCGCGCGCGAGCAGGCCGTCGGCATGGCCGGCAAGCGCCGCACGCGCGGGCTCGTCTTCCCGGTGCTCTTCTGCGGCGACACGTCGGTGCTCCCCAAGGAGGCGGCGGCGCGGCAGTGGGCGGACTTCACGCGCCTGAATTTTCCAGACGACGTGTTCCGCTTCCACCCGAGCTATCTCGATCTCGATCAGGCCGTGCAAAAGCTCGCGCGCGAGCTCGTCTCCATGATCGACAGCGCGCCGGCGCGTCGCGCTTGGCCGCGCCTGCGCGCGCCCAAGACGCTGGCGCGACCGCCGCTCGCGCTCCCGAGGCTGTGACCATGGGCACGATCGTCACGTTCTACTCGTACAAAGGCGGCACCGGGCGCACGCTCGCGCTCGCGAACGTCGCGGCGCTGCTCGCGCAGTGGGGGCACCGCGTGCTGTGCGTCGACTGGGATCTCGAAGCGCCAGGGCTCCACCTCTACTTCGAGCGCTACGCGCCGCCGGCCAAGGGCGGCCTCGTCGAGGTCGTCGCCGCGATGGCCAAGGGGCAGCGCGCGCCGTGGCGGCGCTTCCTGGTCCACACGGAGGTCGGCGCGCTCGACGGGCAAAAGCGCCGGCGCAAGGCGAAGGGACGGCTCGATCTGCTCACGGCGGGCAAGCCCGGCCGCGGCTACGTCGCGCGCCTCCAGTCGCTCGACTGGCGCGCGCTCTACGAAGGCGGGCTGGGCGACGGCATCGAGCGCCTCCGCGAAGAGTGGGCGAGCGCCTACGACTTCGTGCTGCTCGACAGCCGCACCGGCATCACCGACATCGGCGGCATCTGCACCGCGCAGCTGCCCGACGTGCTCGTCCTCATGGCGACCGCGAACGATCAGAGCCTCGAAGGGATCGTCGACGTCGCCGAGCGCGCGCGCGCGGCGCGGGCGCGCTTGCCGCTCGACAAGCCGGTGCTCCATTGCGTGCCGGTGCCGTCGCGCTTCGACGTCCACATGGAGAGCGCCATCAGCGGCAAGTGGCTCCAGCGCTTCGCCGCGCGCCTCGAGCCGTACTACCGCACGTGGCTCCACGCCGGCATCGCGCCGAGCGATCTGCTCGCGCACGTGAAAATCCCGTACACGCCGGTGTGGAGCTTCGGCGAGCGGCTGCCGGTGCTCGAGGAGGGGACGGCCGACCCCGAGTCGCTCGGCTTCGCCCTCGAGACGCTCGCGGCGCTGCTCGCCCACAAGCTCGCGCACACCGACGTGCTCGTCCGCAACCGCGACAGCTTCCTCGCGGCCGCGCGGGGCGCGCGCGCCGAGGAGGACGCGTCGCGCGGCGAGTTCGGGGCCGACGTCTACGTGAGCCACGCGGCTGCCGACGACGAGCTCGCGTCGCGCGTCGTCCGCGGCCTGAAGAAGCGCGGCCTCGCCGTCACGCGGCACGACGCCGGAGGCGTCGGCGCGCTCGCGCGCGAGCAGGCGCTGCGCGGCGCCAGGAACCTCCTCGTGATCGTCGGGCCGGAGTTCGGCGGCTGGCAGCTCGAGGAGACGATGAGCTTCCTCAAGCTGGCGAGCGCGCCGAGCCAGCGCGTCGTGGTCGTCCTCGCGCGCGACGCGCGGCCGAGCGACGTGCCGCCGCTGCTGCGCGAAGCGCCCACGATGGCGGCGCCCGGCCGCGCGGCCGGCGAAGCGGCGCTGCTCGAGCGCCTCGCGACGGTGATGGCCGCGCGCGCGCGGCCGGGTGATCCGCAGCACGGGCTCTGGGGCCGCCGCGCGTCGCGCGCCGGCCGCGCCGTCACCGCGAAGGTTCGCCCGGTGAAAGGGGAGCGCGATCTCTACCGCGTCGAGCTGACCGTCGCCGCGCCGAAGGGCGCGCCTCCCTTGCGCGGCGCGGTGCGCTTTCATCTGCCCGCGTCGTTCAAGCACGCCGCGCGCGACGTCACCCCCGCGAAGGGCGGCCGCTCCGCGACGCTCTCCTTGATGGCCGCGAGCGCCTTCACGGTCGGCGTCGAGGCGGACGACGGCGCCACGGTGCTGGAGCTCGATCTCGCGCGCACCAAAGGCGCGCCCGCCGGCTTCGTCGACGGCGGCTGACTCCGCCGGTCGCATCCGCAGCGCTCCTTTTTCCGTGCGACAGGGGACGGGACCCGGTGTCAAGCGAGCGAATCCCTCAAAGACCCCCAAGGAGTCGCCATGAACCGCTTTTTCGCCCTCGCCGCCCTCATCCCCGCCCTCGCGCTCGCCGCCTGCTCCGCCGACGCCGGCGGCTCCTCCGACCCCTCCGAAGCGACGGCGCAAGACCTGAAGGCGAAGACCTGCGGCGGCCTCGCCGGCCTCGCCTGCCCGAGCGGCTACGAGTGCGACTTCGGCGCGAACGCGCACATCCCCGACGCGACGGGGACGTGCAAGAAGGCGGCGACGCCCAAGGCCTGCGGCGGCTTCGCGGGCCTGACCTGCCCGGGCGGCTTCACCTGCGAGATGCCGACCCCGAGCCACCCGGACCAGCTGGGCCGCTGCGTGAAGGACAGCCCCGCCATGTGCGGCGGCCTCGCGGGCCTCGCCTGCCCGTCCGGCTTCGCGTGCGTCATGCCGACGCCGCACCACCCCGACCAGTCCGGCAGCTGCGTCGCGAAGTGACGCTGCGCTCACGAC
>JAYVXL010000698.1:0-3981 GCA_043785185.1 Myxococcales bacterium | reverse complement strand
GCGAGCTCTCGTGGGTGTTCAACGGCACCGCCGCGCTCGGGCTGCGGTGGCGCATCCTGCCGCGCGGCTGGCGCCTGCGCCTCGATCTCCGCGCGTCGTACCGCGGGGACGTGATCTATGCCGGCGTGCACCGCGAGGCCGCGCCGGGAGGCGCCGCGCTGCGCACCGACTTCGGCTCGTTCGACGTGTTCCACAGCCCGTCGATCGCGTTCCGCGGTAGTTTTTGAGCATGTACGCGCCGCCGAACCCCTTCGCGATGGCCGGGAGCCCGGCGCTCACGTGCCCGCGGTGCGACGCGCCGGCGCAGGCCGCCGCGACCGTTCAGGCCTGCGCGCGGTGCGCGAAGCCGTTCACGCTCCGCGCGGGCCCGCGGCTCGACGCGCAGGTCGTCCCGCCGCCGTACGACCCGCGCTCGCCGCGCATCATCGTGAAGTCGGCCGGCGTCGTCCTGCTCAAGCGCGGCATGCTCGCGCCGGAGGGCGTGAGCGAGGGGACGCTCGACCCGATCACCGGCATGGTTCCGATGGATCAGTCCGGCGTCCTCTACCCCGACGTCGTGTCCATCGCCGTGTACCGCAAGGTCGACGTGGTGCGCATCGTCGCCGCGTGCCTCCTCCCGCTGCCGCTCTCGCTGCTCTGCGTGTACGGCGCGGTCGCGACGAGCCCCGTGATCCTCGCGTTCGGGCTGCCGTTCTACGCGATCTTTGCGTACATGCTCTGGCGCGCGCTCGGCCTCAAAGCGAACCTCGTGCGCGTCGTCGGCGTGCACCGAACGATCACGGTTCGCTTCGACAGCCCGTTGTGGCGAAGGCAGAAATTCCACGACGAGCTCCTGCGGCGCGCGGGGGTCTCGCCGAGCCGGATTCCGTGAAACCGTGAAACCGTGGGAGCTGCTGGGCGAAGCGCAAACGCCCGAAGGCACGAACATGGCGCTCACGCGACGCGGGAGCGAGTACCTCATTCTCGCGGACGGAAAGGACCTGATGTCGAGCCGCATGAACGGCTCGGAGCAGGCGCTCGCGACGCTCGGCTGTGCGCGCGCGAAGGCGCTCGAAGGGGCGACCGTCCTCGTGGGCGGTCTCGGGATGGGCTTCACGTTGCGCGCGGCCGCCGACGCGCTCGCCAAAGACGCGACGATCGTGGTGAGCGAGCTGATGCCGGCCGTCGTCGAGTGGAACCGCGGGCCGCTGGGACCGCTGACGAGCCACGTCCTTTCGGACCCGCGCGTGCGCGTCGAGGTCGGGCACGTGGGCGATCTCCTCGCGCGGAGCCGCGCGACGTTCGACGCGATCCTGCTCGACGTCGACAACGGACCTGCGGCGTTCACCCAGACGTCGAACAAGAACCTCTACGACAACGCGGGGCTCACGACGGCCCGGGCCGCGCTCAAGCCGCGAGGCGTCTACGCGGTGTGGTCGGCGTGGGACGACCGCAAGTTCGAGCACCGCCTGCGTCACCACGGCTTCGCGCCGGAGACGCACCACGTGCGCGCGCGCCTGAAGCAGGGCGGCCCGCGGCACACGATCTTCGTCGGCTCGCTCTGACGCGCTCGACGGGTCTAAGACTGGCCTACTCGCGGATCGGCTCGCGGCGCTCGAGCCGCGCGAGGTGCTCCTGGATGCTCTGCCGCAGCGCGACGTCCTCCACTCCGAGCGCCGCGGCGGCTTTTTTCTCGGTCGCCACGGCCTCGTCCCACCGCCCGAGCTCGGCCTGCGCCGCGGCCAGCGTATCCACGAAGGCCGGGTGGGGCTTGCTCGCGACGGCCTTCTCCGCCCACGTCAGCGCCAGCGCGCCGTCGCGCAGTTTGTCCTCGGGCGCGGTCGCGAGCGTCCACGCGAGCGCGTTCATCGCGTCGACGTCGCCCGTGTCGGCCGCCTTCTTCAAGTAGTCGACGCCGGCCGCGCGCGTCTGCGGGTAGCGCGTGAGGTAGCCGCCGTACGTCGACTCGGCGGCTGTCTCGCCCGCGGCGGCGCGATCGCGCAGGTCCTCCAGCATCGCGTACGCCTCCCGCTCGCGCCACACCGGCGACCACGGCATCCAGACGCACGCGAGCACGGCCCCCGCGATCGCGACGGCGAGGACGACGCCGCCTACCGGCGCGCCCGCGCGTCCGAGCCACCGCGTCGGCGCGGGCTCGACGACGACGCCGATCGCGACCCCGAAGACGAGGCCCGACACATGCGCCGCGTTGCCGACGCGCCAGACGCCCGTGACGGTGAGCACGATGCAGAGGACGAGCCAGCCGAGCATCCACGCGACGTTCTGGCCGCGCCGCGCGAACGCGGCGTATCGCCCGTTCCCGCGGCTACGCGCCCACGCGTAGCCGAAGAGCGCGTAGACGACGCCCGAGTAGCCGATGCCCGTCTGGCCCGCCGTCGCGAGCTGCCAGCCCGAGCTCACCGCGGCGGCGCCGACGACGAACGCGAGGTAGCGCATCGCGCCCATGTCCTCTTCGAGCAGCATCCCGAGCGACCGTGCCCACTGCATGTTGAAGGCGATGTGCCAGAGCGACTGATGCACGAAGGCGGTCGTCACGAGGCCCCACACGGCGCCGTGCCAAATCTGCGTCGCGCTCGGCGCGAGCGCGCGCATCAGCGCGGGCGCCTGCGCGGCCGCGACGGTCTGCGCGAGGTAGACGACGACGCACGCGACCAGGATGCCCACCGTGACAGGCGGCGTCCGCGGCGTCGGCGTCCGCGGCGTCGGCGGCTGCCGTGGCGCGCCGTCCGGCGCCGGCGGGGGCGCGCGCAGATCGTCGGGGAGGCGGACGGGGACGTCGGGCCGCGGCGGGGTCGTGCTCATCGTCTCAGGGCTCGCCTGCGATCATACGCCGACTTTCGCGCGCACTTCGTCGAGCGTCGCCTTCACGCCCGCGCGCATCGCGCGAAGCGCCGCGATGCGCGAGCTCGGCGCGAGCAGGCGGATCGACCCGAAGAGGCGCGGCGAGCGATCGGTCCACGCGAGGGCCGCGAACGGCGCGAGCACGACCGCGAGGCTCGCCATCGTCGCCAGCGGCGCGGGCAGCCAGACCCACAGCAGCGCGATGTACCCGAGCGCGAAGAGCGGGTGAACGATGAGACCGGCGCCGAGCTTGTAGGTCGACACGACGTCCTCGGTGCCGCGCGACATGCGGAGCACCAGGCGCGGCAGCTGGTACGGCACGAAATACAGCACCGCGCCGAGGAGGGCGAGGGGCGCGGTGGCGAGCAGCGCCGCCGCGCGGGCGACGCGCGCCGGGTGCAGCGTGAAGCCGCCGTGCACGAGCTGGTCGTCCGCGATGCCCGTCCGCTCGAGCGCCGCGAAATACGCGGTGACCTCGCGCGCGAGCCGCTCGTACAGCGCGTCCCCTGGCGCCAGCGCCGCGCGGGCCTCCTCGACGCGCCGCCCGATCTCGTTCCACTTCGCGAGCGGGCGCTCCTCCCCTTCGCGCACGGCGGCGTCGCCACCCTCGCCCTCCGGCGCCGCGTCGGTCACGAACATCTCCGCCACGCGCGCGATGAGCAGGCGCTCGTCCCACGTCGCCCCCTCGACGAGCAGCTCCTTCAGGTCGCTCCGCACCTGCTCGGTGATCGCGGCGGCGAGCGCGTCGCCGTTTGCGCCGGCCGCGGCGAGCCGGTCCACCTCGCGCACCGGACCGAAGACGAGCAGCGCGCGCGAGCGGAACGTCGACCGCGCGTCGAACTCCAGCGCCACGGCTTGGTACGACAGGCCTGGCGCCTCGGGCTGCGCGCGCGCGAGCATCCGCCCCGCGCCGCTCCGCAGGCCCAAGAGGTGCGGCTCGTTGTGGCTCGTGCCCTCGGGGAAGATGAGGATGTTCCCGCCGCGCGCGAGGTGATCTTTCACGACGCCGAACACCTCCTCGTTCTGGGCCGCGGTCTTGTTCGGGTCGTCGCGCCTTCGCACGATGGGGACGGCGTCGACCGCCTCGAGCAGCCAGCGCAGCCCCGGGATGCTCCACAGCGTGCTCTTGCCGATGGGCGA
>JAYVXL010000697.1:0-3989 GCA_043785185.1 Myxococcales bacterium | reverse complement strand
TCGCGGAGGTGAGCCGGCGCGCGCGCGGCGACGTCGTCGCGATGGTGTCGGGGTGGGGCTCCACCGAGACGGCGCCGCTCGCGACGCTCGTGCACTTCGCCGTGCGCCGCGCGGGGGTCGTCGGCGTCCCGGTCGGCTGCGAGCTGGCGATGGTGCCGGCGGGGACGAAGCTCGAGATGCGCGTGAAAGGCCCCAACGTGACGCCAGGCTATTGGCGCGCGGGCGGGCGCGTGGAGCCGCTGACGCTCGACGCGCGCGGCTTCTTCGCGATGGGCGACGCCGCGCGGCTCGAGGACGAGTCCGATCCGGCCAAGGGCGTCGTCTTCGACGGGCGGACGGCCGAGAACTTCAAGCTCGCGAGCGGCACGTGGGTGCACGTCGGCGAGCTGCGCATCCAGGCCGTCGCCGCGTGCGCGCCGCTCGTCGCCGACGCCGTCGTGACCGGCCACGACCGCGCGGACGTGGGCCTCCTCTTGTTCGTCACCCCCGACGCGGCGTCGCGGGCCGGCCTCGCGGCGGAGCTCGGCGAAAAATTGCGCGCGTTCAATTCCGGAAGGCCGGGCACGAGCACGCGCGTCGGGCGCGCGCTCGTGCTCACCGAGCCGCCGAGCATCGACGCCGGCGAGATCACCGACAAGGGTTACGTGAACCAGCGGGCCGTCCTCGACCGGCGCGCCGCGGCCGTGACGCGCCTCTACGACGGCGGCGACGGGGTCATTTTTCCATGAGCGTGGGCGCGGGCGTGCGGCGCCCGCGCACCGCGAGCGCGCGGGCCTGGAACGCCTCGAAGCACGCGAGCATGCGCGCCTCGACGTCGCCGCCCTCGAGGACCCCGAGCGCTGCGGCGATCGCCTCGAACGTGCAGACGGCGCCGTCGCGCGTGTTGCGGCGCAGCGCGTAGCGCGTCGGCGGGCGCGGCGGGAGGCGCACGATCTCCGCGCCGCGCGCGAGCGGCTCGCGCCGGAGCACGCGCTGCGCCTGCGACCAGGTCCCGTCCGGCACGACGAGGACGGCGTCGTCCGACGCGTCGTCCGGGGTGAGGATGCGCGCTCCTTCGGCGGGGAAGAGCGCGAGGCGCTTTCCGGCAGGCAGCGGCGCCGCCTCCTCACGCTCGCCCTGGGCCGTCCGCGCGCCCCGCACGGCGCGCGACGCGCCGGACAGCACGCGGACGGCCAGGCGCCCGGTGTTGCTCGTCCGAAGCGCCTCGCGGCGATGCATCACGACGACGACGCGCGTGCGCGTGACGAGGCGCGGAAGCTCGTCGCACAGGCAGACGATCTGCGGCAGGCTGCAGCCCTCGCACTGCGCGCGGCGCTGGCTTCGGACGCCGCGGGGATGAGGAATCGGCAGGTCCACGGGCGCGCGAGCATCGCACGATTCCGTCCGCGCGCGCGCCGGTGTACCCCTTCACGGATGACCACGCGAACCGCCTTGCTCGCCGGCGCCAGCGGAATGGTGGGCGGCCACGCGCTCGACCTCCTCCTCGCGAGCGCCGACTACGCCCGCGTCGTCGTCCTCTCGCGCCGCGCGCTCGGCCGCGCGGACGCCAAGCTCGACGAGCGCGTCGTCGACTTCGACCGGCTCGAGGCCGCGGCGAGCCTCGGCGCCGTCGACGACGTCTACGCCTGCCTCGGCACGACCATCAAGGTCGCCGGCTCCCAGGAGAAATTCCGGCGCGTCGATCACGACTACACGGTGGCGGTCGCGCAGCTCGGCCAAACGGCGGGCGCGCGCCGCGTCGCCGTCGTCTCGTCCGTCGGCGCGACCTTGTCCGGCGGCAACTTTTACCTCCGCGTAAAGGGCGAGACGGAGCGCGACGTCGCCGCCCTCGGCTTCGCCACGACGACGATCGCGCGCCCGAGCCTCCTCGTCGGCGAACGCAAGGAGTCGCGCCCGGCCGAGGCGATCGGCGTCGTGGCGGCCAAGGCGCTCGCGTTCACGCTCGTCGGCGGCCTGCGGCGCTACCGCCCGATCGAAGCACGCGCCGTCGCGGCGGCGCTCGTGCGCGCGACGCTCGCCGGCGCGCCGGGCACCGCCACGCTCGAGTACGCAGACCTCACGGCGTAGCTCCTCGCCTCCCCGTCAGAACCACCCGTCCTGCATGCGAGCGTACGAGTCGTCGCCGGACCGGCAGAGCGCCGCGAGCGTGTGCACGCGCGGGAGCTCCGTCGCGAGCCAGTACTGCGCGGCGCAGAGCTTCCCTTCGTAGAACGCCGCGGCCGCGTCGGCGGCGCCGCGCGCGAGCCCTTCCTTCGCGAGCGCCGCCTGCCAGACCCAGAGCCACGCGACGACGAGGATCGCGAAGAGCATGAGGAAGTGCGTGCTGTGCCGCATCATCCCGTCGACGTCGCCGCCGAGGCCGAGCGCGCCGAGGTGCGCCACGAGGCCCGCGACGTCGTCCGCAGCGGCGCGCAGCTTGGCGGTCCACGCCGGGTCGATGCCCGCGGCCTCCGCGCGCGCGCACGTCGCGGCGATCTCTTCGAGCAAGATGCGCAGCGGCTCGCCGCCTTGGGCCACGACCTTGCGGCCGAGGAGATCCATGCCGTGGATGCCGGTCGTGCCTTCGTGGATCGAGTTGAGCTTCTGGTCGCGGAGCCACGCCTCGGGCAGCTGCTCGCTCGAGTAGCCGTAGCCGCCGTGGATCTGCAGCGCGAGCGCGTTGGCCTCGAAGCCCCACTCGGCGGGGAACGATTTGGTCACCGGCGTGAGCAGATCGAGGAGGAGGCCCGCGCGCCGGCGCACCGCCGCGTCTTCCGCGTGCTCCGACAAATCGGCTTGTTTTGCCGCAAATCCAACGAGCGCGAGGCCGCCCTCGCCGATCGCCTTCTGCCGCAGCAGCATGCGCCGCACGTCGGGGTGCTGGGCGATGGGCACCTGCGGACGCGCCGGGTCCTTCGACATGAGAGGGCGCCCCTGCGGCCGCATGCGCGCGTACGCGAGCGACGCGTGGTACGCGACGAGCGCGGTGGCGACGCCGTTGACGCCGACCATGATGCGCGCCTCGTTCATCATCTGGAACATGTACGAGATGCCCTTGTTCGGCTCGCCGACGAGCCACCCGCGGCAGTCGCCCTCCTCGCCGAACCCGAGCGCGAGGCTCGGGAGGCCGCGCCAACCGATCTTGTGGATGAGGCCGGTCACGTGGACGTCGTTGGGCACGAGCGCGCCGCCGTCGCCGGTCTCGCGCAGCTTCGGCACGCAGAAGAGGCTGACGCCCTTGATGCCGGGCGGCGCGCCGTCCACGCGGGCGAGCACCATGTGGACGACGTTGGGCGTGAGGTCGTGGTCGCCGCCGGAGATGAAGATCTTCGAGCCGCGGATCGCGTAGGCGCCGTCCGGCCGCGGCGTCGCGCGCGTCGCCACGTCGGAGAGGCTGCTGCCGGCCTGCGGCTCGGTGAGCGCCATCGTCCCGGTCCACTCGCCGGCGTAGAGGCGCGTCATGTAGCGCGCCTTGAGCGCGTCGTCGGCGAACGCCTCGAGCAGGTGCGCGGCGCCGGTCGTGAGGCCGGCGAAGCCGCACGCGCTGAGGTTGGCGGCCATGAGGTACGCGCTCGCCATCGTCGCGACGGTGAGCGGGAGGCTCCCGCCGCCCACCGCCGCCGGCCGCGTCGCGGCGATGACGCCGAGGCCGACCATCTGCGCCCAGATCGCCTTCATGCGCGGATGGGTGACGACGGTGACGACGCCGGTGCCCTCGAGGCGGGCGGGCGCCTCGTCCATGGGGCGGTACGCGGGGTAGAGGACATCGCGCGCGAACCTCCGCGCGCCGTCGAGGTACGGGTCGAACGAGTCGCGCCCGTGCTCGCGAAACGCCGGCATGCGGCAGAGCTCGTGCGCCTCGAGCATGTCGTAGAGGACGAACTCGACGTCGCGGTCGTCGAGGAGGGGGTTATCGCCCGCGGGGCTCCTTGCCATGCGCTGGTGCTAGCGTCACGCGGTCACGCGAGCAACCCGAGCAGCTCTTCGCGCGTGATGCCGCCGGCGTGGTT
>JAYVXL010000696.1:0-3993 GCA_043785185.1 Myxococcales bacterium | reverse complement strand
GCGACGGACCCGATCCTGAGAGAGATCTTCGCGACCTTCATCAAGGACGAGGTCCGCCACGCCCAAGTGGCGCAGCTCCTCGCCGACCACTACGACGTCCACCACTACCGCGTGTACCGGACGAGCGTGACGCTCGAGCGCGCGTTCCCTTCGTTCGTGGGCGCCATCCAGTACCTCGCCGACGACGTCGCCAACGCGTACATCACCGCCGGCGAGCTGATCCTCGACGTGGCGCTGCTCCGCTCGGTGAACGACTTCGTCCACGACCCGATGAGCGCGCAGGCGATGGCGCTCATCAACAAGGACGAGTCGCGCCACATCGCGGTCGACTACTACATGGTCGAGCAGTACGCGTCGGACGCGTACAAGGCGCGGCGCCGCGCCACGCGCCGGCCGCTCCGCGAAGAGGCGCGCGCGTGGTCCGCGTTCGGGCGGCTCCTCCTCCACGCGCGCCCGTTCTTCCGCGACGTGTTCTTCTTGCCGATGGAGCGCATCGACCCGTCCGGCCAACGCCTGCTCGAGGCGTTCAAGCGCGTGCAGCTGCTCACCGCCAAGCCCAAAGTGCAGGAGCTGCCGTTCGTGCGGTTCATGCAGACGGTTCAGGACCTCCACAACAGCCGCTTCGCCGGACCGCGGGCGCGCCGGGTGCTCGCGCACCTGGCCGGCGCGGAGCCGAAATTCGTCGCGCAGCTGGCGACGGAAGAGGAGCTCGCCCGGGCTCGGACGATGTCGTTCGACGCGCTCGCGGCGGAGGCGCTCGCGGCCAAGCTCGCCTGAGACGTGGTACCTTGCTGCCGATGCCGAACGAGGAGGGCGCCTCCACCCTGCTGCAGTCGCGGCCCAGCGCCGAGGGCGACCCGACGGCCACGTTTCGGCTCTTGGTCGAGCAAGGGCCCGACGCCGGCAAGGAGTTCCGCGTCGACGGCACGCAGCCGTCGCGCGTCCTCATCGGGACGAGCCCGGCCTGCGAGTTCCGCCTCACCGACCGGCAGATTTCGCGCCGCCACGCGGCCATCGACGTGACGCACGAGGGGCTCCGGCTCACCGACCTGGGCTCGACGAACGGCACGTGGGCCAACGGGATGTGCGTCTTCGACGTGCGCCTGTTCGGCGGCGACAGCGTGCGCCTCGGCGGCAACGTGCTTCGCGTCGAGGTCGTCGGCCAGGCGACGGCCCACCCGGTGCCGATGGCGATGCGCTTCGGCCGCCTCATCGGCGCGAGCCCGGAGATGCGCCGGCTCTACCCGCTCTGCGAGCGCCTGTCGGCGAGCGACGTCCCCGTCGTCATCGAAGGGGAGACCGGCACCGGCAAGGAGCTGCTCGCCGAGTCCATCCACGAGGAGAGCGCGCGCGCCGACGCGCCGTTCATCGTCTTCGACTGCACGACCGTCGCGGCCAACCTGCTCGAGTCGACGCTCTTCGGCCACGAACGCGGCGCCTTCACCGGCGCCGTCTCCGCGCGCCGCGGCGTGTTCGAGCTCGCGCACGGCGGCACGCTGCTCATCGACGAGATCGGCGAGCTCGACGCGGCGCTTCAATCCAAGCTCCTGCGCGCGATCGAGCGCGGCGAGGTGCAGCGCGTCGGCGCCGAGAAGTTCCTGAAGGTCGACGTGCGCGTCATGGCGGCGACCCGTCGCGATCTCGACAAGGAGGTGCAGGCCGGGCGCTTCCGGGACGACCTCTTCTACCGCCTCGCCGTCGCCCGCATCGAGCTGCCGCCGCTCCGCTCGCGCCGCGGCGACGTGCACGTCCTCGGCCGCTACTTTTGGGACCTGCTGGGCGGCTCGGGCCTCCCCATCCCCGAGGACCTCCTCCGTCGCTTCGAGGAGTACGCGTGGCCGGGCAACGTGCGCGAGCTGCACAACGCCATCGCGCGCCGCATCGCGCTCGGCGACCTCGCGCAGCTCGAGACCGGCCGGGCGCAGGAGCGCGCCGACGCCGAGGAGGCCGCGCCGTCGCTCGACGTCCTCCGCGAGACGCTCGCGATGGACCTGCCCTTCCCCGCCGCCCGCCAGCGCGTGACGAGCGCGTTCGAGCGCGCGTACGTCGAGCGCGTGCTCGGCAAGCACAACGGCAACGTGGTGCGCGCGGCGGCCGCGTCCGGCATCGCGCGGCGCTATTTCTACGTCATCAAGTCGCGTCAGGAGAAGCAGGAGAAGCCGTGATGCGCGCGCGCCCGGCCGCCATTTCGCTCGCGGGCGGGCTCGCTCTTTTGGCCGCGGCCCTGGCGGCGCTCGCGGCGGCGTGCCGCTTCACGAGCGACCTCACCGGCGAAGCCGCGCTCGACGCCGGCTGCGACGCCGACCTGACGCGCGCCATCGAGAGCTGCGGCGCGTGCGGCCGCGTGTGCGCGGCGGGCCCCAACGCGTACGCGGCGTGCGTCGACGGCGGGTGCGTGGCGCAGTGCGCCGCGGGCTTCGCCGACTGCGACGAAGCGGGCGCGAACGGCTGCGAGACCTACGTGCAGACCGCGCGCAGCAGCTGCGGGCGCTGCGGCCACGACTGCCTCGGCGGCGCGTGCCAGGCCGGCGCGTGCCAGCCCATCGCGCTGACGACGCCCATCAACGCGGCGAACGCGCCGGTCCACATCGCGCTCGACGACACGAACGTCTACGGCGTCAACGCGTACGGAGCGGTGACGAAGATCGGGAAGAACGGCGGGACGCTCGCGGTGCTCGCGCCGGGCGGCGACACGCCGCAGAGCCCTCCGCCGCGCATCGCGCTCGGCGTCGGCTCGGCGTACTTCACGTCGTTCGGCGACGCCGGTGGCGGCGGCGACGGCGGCGGGTCCGCGCTCGGCAGCGTCTCCGAGGTCCCGCTCGACGGCGGCAAACCCGCGGTCCTGGCGCTCGGCAAGGACCCGTTCGCGCTCTCCGTGAGCGGCGGCTACGCGTACTGGTCCGAGGGCAACCCGAGCGCCGCCCCGCACGCGGCGGGCATCAAGCGGTGCAAGCTGCCGGGGTGCACGCCGGTGACGACGGAGCTCGCGGCCCAGCCGGGCCGCATCTACGGGCTCAACGTCGACGCGAACGGCCTCGTGTGGACCAACGCGGGCACGCCGCCGAGCCTCGCCGACAGCGCGGTGAACAAATGCACGCCGGGAGGCTGCGGCGGGTCACTCTTCCCGCTCGCGGTCCCGCCCGCGTCGCCGGTCGGACCGTTCGGCCTCGCCGTCGACAAGATCGCCGTCTATTTCACGACCACGAGCGGCGCCGTCGCCACGTGCCCGCTCAGCGGCTGCGGCGCCGACGCGGCGCGCCTGGCGACGTTCCAGGCGACCCCGCGCTTCATCGCGACCGACGGCGCGTTCGTCCTCTGGACGAGCGCCGACGGCTCGATCCGCAGCATCCCGCGCGGCGGCGCCGCGAGCGAGCGGATCCTCTACCAGAACAAGGGCACATCCTCGCCGTGGGACATCGCGGTCGACCCTGTGGCCGTCTATTACACCGATCTCGCCGGCGTGCCCGGCGGGCCGCCCGGCGGCGCGGCGCTGTACAAGCTCGCGCGCTGACGCGGACGCGGACGCGAGCGCCAACGCCGACGCCGACGCCGACGCCGACGCAAACGCCAACGCCAACGCCAACGAGAAGCCGAGCCGCCGCCGCGCGAATCGTTTGAGAATCCGGCGCGCTCGACTACGCTTTTGTCCGTGGCCGAACCCACGGTCCTCGGGCGCTACGAGCTGCACGCGTCCATTGCGAAGGGCGGGATGGCGAGCATCCATCTCGGGCGCGTGCGCGGCGCCGCGGGGTTCGAGCGCACGGTCGCGATCAAGCGCCTTCACCCGCAATTCGCTGCGGATTCGCGCTTCGTCGCGATGTTCATGGACGAGGCGCGCCTGGTCGCGCGCATCCGGCACCCGAACGTCGTGCCGATCCTGGACGTGGTCGCCGAAGAGGACGAGCTCTTCCTCGTCATGGAGTACGTGCACGGGGAGTCGCTCGCGCACCTCGTCCTCCCGAGCGGCGGCTTCGAGGGGGTCGCCGTCCCGCC
>JAYVXL010000695.1:0-3994 GCA_043785185.1 Myxococcales bacterium | reverse complement strand
CGCGGTCCTCTGCCACGGCGATTTTCGCACCGGGAACTTCCTCGTCACGCCCGATGGGCTGTCGGCCGTCCTCGACTGGGAGTTCGCGCACTGGGGCGCGCGCGGGTTCGACGTCGCGTGGCTGTGCGTGCGCGACTGGCGCTTCGGGCAGCTCGCGCTCCCGGTCGGCGGCGTCGGCGAGCGCGCGCCGTTCTACGCCGCGTACGAGTCGGCGAGCGGCGCGCGCCTCGATCTGGCCGTGCTCCACTGGTGGGAGGTCTTCGGCAACCTCGCGTGGGCGGTCGGCAGCGTGCAGCAGGCGCACCGGTACATCTCGGGGGCGGAGAGCGATCTCGAGCTGGTCGCGATCGGGCGGCGCGCCGCCGAGATGGAGTTCGAGGCGCTGCGCCTCATCGAGCGTGGGAGGATTTAAGCATGCAAGACCCGCCGGAGAAAGAGGCGCTCCTCGTCGCGATCGCGCGCTTCCTCGAAGAGGACGTACGGCCGCTCGTCACGGACGCGCGGGTCAATTTCCGCATCCTCATCGCGATGCACCTGGCGATGACGGTCGCGAACGAGTGTCGCGCGGGCGGCGCCGACGAGGCCGCGGCGCTCGCGCGCCTGCGCGCCCTCTATCCCGACGCCGGGGCCGCGCCCTATCGCGCGCTCGAGGCGCGGCTCGCCTTTGACCTCCGCGCCGGCGCGATCGAAGGCCGCGCCGACGCCGCACACGCGCACGTCAAGGCGACGCTCCTCGCGAAGCTCGCCGTCAACAGCCCGCGCTTCGACACGCGCGCGGAGATCGAGTGATGTTCGACCTGCCCGAAGAGCTCCGCGAGCTGCGCGCGCGCGTGCGCGCCTTCGTCGACGCGCGCGTCATCCCGAGCGAGGCAGAGATCCTCGCCGAGGATCGCGCCGGCAAGCGCGACACGCTCCGCGCGCTGCAAGCCGAGGTGCGCGCCGCCGGAATGTGGACGCCGCACCTGCCCAAGGAGCTCGGCGGCGGCGGCCTCGGCGTCATGGGCATGTGCGCGCTCTTTCGCGAGATGGGGCGCTCGCCGGTCGGCGCGGCGGCGTTCCACTGCGACGCGCCCGATCAGGGCAACATGGATCTCCTCGTGCAGGTCGGCACACCGAGCCAGCGCGAGAGGTGGCTGATGCCGCTCGTGCGCGGCGAGATCACGAGCGGCTTCTCGATGACCGAGCCCGCGCCCGGCGCCGGCGCCGACCCGTCGAACATGAAGACCCGCGCCACGCCCGACGGCGACGGCTGGGTCATCGACGGTCACAAGTGGTACACGACCGGCGGCGACGCGGCGTCGCTGCTCATCGTCATGGCGCGCACGAGCGACGACGGGAAGAACGGCGCGACGATGTTCCTCGTCGACCGTAGGGCGCCCGGCGTCGAGCTCGTGCGCGACATCCCGGTGATGGCACCGCCGATCCTCGCGCACCGCGAGGCGGAGATTCGGTACGACAAGGTGAGGGTGGGTCCCGACGCGGTGCTCGGGAACGTCGGCGACGGCTTCAAGCTCGCGCAGACGAGACTCGTCCCCGCGCGCCTCACGCACTGCATGCGTTGGCTCGGCCTGGCCGATCGCACGCTGCACATGTGCAAGCCGTACGTGCTCACGCGCGAGAGCTTCGGCAAGACGCTCGCCCACCACCAGTCGATCCAGAACATGCTCGCCGAGGCGGCGACGGGCATCCACGCCGGCAACCTGATGACGCTGCACTGCGCGTGGCTGCTCGAGCAGGGCAAGACGAAGGAGGCGCGAACGTACTCGTCGATGACGAAGAACCACGTCGCGCGCCTCCTCTGCAAGACGCTCGACGACGCGATCCAAATGCACGGCGCGCTCGGCTACAGCGAGGACCTGCCGTTCTCCACCTGGTACCGCTTCGCGCGCGCGGCGCGCATCGCCGACGGGCCGGACGAGGTGCACCAGATCGTCGTCGCCCGCGATTTTCTGCGCGGCGCGCTCGAGACGCTGGTCTGACCGCCGCTCAGTTCGTCGGCGACAGAGCGACGCCCCGGTAGGCCGTGCTCGCCGCCGCGGTGGCGAGGACGGTGAGCGGCGGGCTCGCGGTGCCGTCGTCGAGGTACGTGACGAGGCGCGACGGGGACTCCGCCGTCGTCGCGACGATGCGAACGCGGGGCGGCGACGCCAGCGCCACGAGGCCACGCACGCCGACCGTCGGCAGGCCCGACGCGAACGTCGCGGCGAGCGACCAGGTCGCGCCGTTCGAGGTCCACTTCTGGACGCCGCCGCCCGTGGCCGGCGAGCGATCGTCGGCGACGTAGATCGTGTCGACGCCTGGGACCGCCGCGCTGAGGTCGAGGACCGCGAAGGCGTACGGGCTGCCGCCGGCGGCGGTGAGCAGCGTCGCCGTCTGTCCGGTCGTCACCGGCTGGCCCGCGCCGACGCTCGCCACGCCGTCGAAGGAGGCCGTGCCGCTCGTCGTGTACAGCTGACCGAAGAAGAGGCCGGCGACGCGCGTGTTGCTCGGAGCCGCAAGCACCTGAACGGGCGCCGCGCTGCTGCCGAGCGTCGCATAGAGGAGGCCGCCGTTCGCGCCGGTGCCGTTGCCCGAGGCCCAGAACGCGGTGCCGTCGACGGTGACGGCGCCGCGCGCGTTGTCTCCGCTGAAGCCGTCGCCGAGGAGCGTCGACGTGTCGACGTTGCCCGCCGCATCGACGCGCGCGACGGCGCGGCGGACCGCGGTCGCCGTCGTCGCCGACACGCCGGCGGTGCCGGGCGCGGTCGCGTACCCCGCGAGCGTGACGTACCGGCCGTCGGCCGACGTCGCGAGCGCGCCTTCGCTCGACGCCGTGCCCGAGACGGTGAACGCGTGGTTCGCGCCGCTCGCCGCGGTGGGCAGCGCGATCGTGCGCGCGAGCGCGCCGTCTGCGACCGCGCGCTCCTCGAGGAAGAGCGCGGTCGAGGCGCTCGACAGCGCGCCTGCGCGGTCACCCACGCGGACGACCATCACGGTCTGCGGCGGCGGCGCGGCGTCCGTGCCCGCGTCGGCGCCGCTGTCGGGCGCGGCGTCGGTGCCGGTGTCCGCGGCGCCGTCGGCGCCGCCGTCGAGCGCGGCGTCCGCGCCGGTGTCCGCAGCGCCGTCCGCGCCGGTGTCGAGCGCGGCGTCGGTGCCGGTGTCGAGCCCCGCGTCGGTGCCCCCGTCGGTGCCGGAGTCGCTCTCCGCATCGACCTCCGCGTCGCTCGGCGGCGGAGGCGGCGGCTCGGGGGGCGTGATCGTCGCGTCTCCGGCGGCGTCGCCCGCGGCGATCGGGCGTCGCGCGTCCGGCCCGGCCTCGGCGGCGAGGTCGAGCGCGTCGGCCCCTGCGTCGTCCGCGCCCGGCTGATCGCTGCCGACCGCGCACGCGCCGGCAAAGAGCGAGACCAGGGAGACGAGGGCGGCTGTAAACGCGAGACCTGAACGCACGAGCTGACCTCCACGCGGCGTGATGATGTTGCCTTCTCTACCCCAAGCGCGGTTGGGAGCAATCCTGAGACGTTCCGTCGGCGCTCAGTTATGTTGGCAGCCCGCCTCCAACATCGCCCGTCAAATGAACCTGCGCACCACCGCCCTCCTCGGCCCGCTCGTCGTCGCGACCGCGTCCCTGTTTTCCTACCCCGCGCGCGCGGAAGAGCCGAGCGCCCCCGCCCCCGCCCTAGGCCCCGCCCCCGCCCTCGCCCCGGCCGAGGTCGTGCGCGATACCGCCCCGCAACCGCTCCGCTGGGAGTGGGCGCGCTTCTCGACGCTGGACTACGTGGTCACGGGCGCCGCCGCCGCGGTCACGCTCGGCGCCGCCATCGTCGCGCCGCTGCCGCGCCACTCCCTTGGCACCATTTCGTTCGACGAGAGCGCGCGAAACGCGCTCCGCGCGGGCACCGTCAACGGCCGCTACACGGCGCGCGACGGGAGCGACGTCGGTCTGTCGCTCACCGCGACGTGGCCCATCTTCATCGACGCGCTGACGATCGCGTGGTGGTACCGCGACAGTCGAGAT
>JAYVXL010000694.1:0-12644 GCA_043785185.1 Myxococcales bacterium | reverse complement strand
GCAGGACGGCCATCATGAGCAGCGTCATCCCGTAGAGAAACCCGAGCGGCGCCGCCGGCTGGTCCCACTCGATGAAGCCCCACGCGCCGGCGATCGAGTCGCTGGCCATCTGCGCCGTCGCGCAGTCGAAGTGCCCGTTCGTCAGAAAATCCGGGGGGCTCGTGAGCGTCGGCTGATGAAGGTCGATGTTCCACGCCGGCTGCTGCGCGATCGCGCTGCGCTCCCAGGCGATCGAGCCCTCGAAGCCCCAGCGCGCCGGCATCAGGTACATGAGCGGCCGCAGCACGGGGTTGGTCGTCATCGGCACCATCAGGCCGCCGAGGACGACCTGCGGAATGAGCGCGATCGGCGTGAGCGCCATCGCCGCCTCCGCGCTCGCGACCACGGTGGAGAGCAGCAAGCCCAGCGCCGTCGCGTTCATGGACACCGCGACCATCGCCGTGAGCTCCATCAAGAACGCCGTCGCGCCCCCCTCGAAGCCGAGCGCGAAGAACACGATCGACAGGAGCATCGTGCACTGGATGAGGCACACGAACGAGAGGAGGACGTATTTGCTCATCACGTAGTTGAACAAATTCAAGTTCACCATGCGCTCGCGCAGGTAGATCGCGCGCTCGGTGACGATCTCGCGCGCCGCGTTGCTCGTGCCGAACCAGACGCAACTGACGACGACGAAGAACATCGCGCCGGTGTGATCGGCCGTCGGCTTCATGCTGGAGAGCAGGCTCGACGCCGAGCCGGCGGAGGGGTTGCGCGTCTGCAAATCCTGCAGCGCACCGAGGCACCAGAACGGCACCGCCTCCTTTTGGCCACCGAAGACCAGCGCGAGCATGAGGCCGATGACCGGGGCTTGAAGGAACATGATCGCGGCGCCGGCGCGGTCGCGGATCTTCACCTTCCAGTAACGCGAGAGGAGCAGCGTCATCTGCCGGAGGAGCGCGACGCTGCTGCGCCGCGGCACACCGCGCGCGGCGGGCTCGGTGCCGACGGCGCGGTTGCCCGAGAACATGCGCTGGAAGACCGGGTTGGCTTGCTGGAAGAACTCGCCGCGCCACTGCCGCGCCGCCTCGAGCCGCGCGGTGTTGCGCGACACCGTCGGGTCGCGCTGCTTCATCTCCTCGTGCACCGCGCGCTCGCGGAGGTTCAGCATGTCGAACATGTCGCGCGGGTTGTCGATGTGCTTGTGCGCCCCCGTCGCGAACTGCCGATACGGGCTGTTCTCTCGCTCCGTCAGCGATCCGAAGAAGCGGTAAGCGCTCTCGTTCGCCGGGCCGAAATACGTGGGGATGCCGCCGTAGCCCATGATGAACGCGAGGTTGAACTTCTCGAACTCGTCCTTGGCGGGCTGGTGGATCGTCATGATGATCGTCTTGCCCGTCTTCTTCGTGAGATCGTGGAGCAAGTTGATCAGCGCCGTCGTGTCGTCGGCGGCGAGGCCGCTGGTGGGCTCGTCGAGGAAGAGGATGACCGGGTCGGTGACGAGCTCGAGCGCGATGTTCACGCGCTTCCTCTGCCCGCCGGAGAGCACCTTCTTCTCGGGCTTGCCGATCTGCAGGTTCTTGAGCGCCTCGAGGCCGAGGTCGCGGAGCGTCTGATCGACGCGCTCGTCGATTTCCTTGTCCGAGTAGTCGGGCGGAAGGCGGAAGCGCGCCGAGTACTTCACGGCCTCGAAGACGGTGAGCTCGGGGTGGACGATGTCGTCCTGCGGGACGTAGCCGATCGAGCCGCGGAGCGCGTCGTAGATGAGGTAAAGGTCCTCCCCGTTGATGCGGACCTGACCGCTCGTCGGGGGCAGGTAGCCGTTCAGCGTGAGCAGGAGCGTCGTCTTGCCGGCGCCGCTCGGTCCCATCAGCGCGATCATGTCGCCCGGCAGCGCCTTGAACGACACGTGATCGAGCAGCACCTTCTGCTGCGCCGTGTTGTCACGATCCGGCACCTGCAGCAAGAGGTCCCACGCCTCGATTTCGTAGAGCGGCTTGCCGGCCCACGACACCTGGTCCTCGACGACGACGTTGACCTGCTGGCCCGCCACCTGGATGAGGAGCGGCATCGGGCCGATGAAGATCTTCTCGCCGTTGGCGATCGCGACGCGCTCGCCCGGCGGGATGCGCTGGCCGCGGACGAACGTGCCGTTGGCGCTCTTCAAGTCCTCGAGGAACAGCTGGCCGCCCTGGTTGATGATCTGCGCGTGGCGCGAGCTCGCCTGCGGGTGCGGGACGACGATCTTGTTGTCGGGCGTTCGACCGATCGTGATGACCGCCGACGCGAGGCTCTCGAGCGACAGCTCGCCGATGATCGTGCGGTGCTTGCGCGGCGCGGCCGCCTCTTGCGACGGGGCGGCGGGCGGAGGCGCGACGGCGGGGCCGGGTAGACCCGCGCCCGCGCCCGCAGCCTGACCGGGCGCCGGCGCGGCGCCCTGCGCGGCCGCCTGCGCGGCCGCCTGCGCGAGCTGGACGAGCACGGCGACGGGCACCGGCACCGGACCGAACGTGATGAAGCCGTTCGGGTCGAGCGGCACGGGCTGGTTCGGCGCGATGCGCTGCCCGCCGACGTACGTGCCGCTCGTCGAGCCGTGGTCGGTGACCGCCATGCGGTCGAGCATCACCGTCGCGTGGAGCGAGCTCACCGCGGCGTGCGCGATGACGAGCGACGCGCGCGCCGCCTCGCGACCGATGATGACGTGACCGCGCGGCGCGGGCGCTTGTCCCGGCGACATGAGCATCATGACGATGGCTTGGTGCGCGAGCGGCACCGGCGTCTGCCCGGCCATGAACTGCGTGCGGAAGTCGAAAGGGGCAGGCTGCTGCGGCGCCACGCGCACGCCGTTGGCGGTGCTCGTCCCCGCGCCTCCGTCGACGTAGAAGAGCTGCCCGTTCTGCTTCACGATGCGCGCGTGCTGCGGCGCGACCCCCGGCCCTTGCAGGAGGACGTCGCATCCAGGAGCGCTGCCGATCGCGATCTGCTCTTTGCCCAAGCCAGGGATCATCGGCTCCGCACTCTAAGCCAAACGAGGTGCGCCGGGGGGCCGGCGATTCCAACCGAGCACCTACATGATTTCAAGGGGATGCAACCGGGCCTTGGACGAAAGCCTTTGTAAGCTACACTCGATCGGATGTTCGCGGCGTCCCCGTTCCGAGCGCTGGCCGGCTCGCTGATCGCGACGCTGTTCTTCCCGGCGCCGCGGGTGGAGACCGAGGCGCGCGACCGCGCGTTCCCGTCCCACACGCTCGCGCCGGAGGAAAAAGAGGCCAGGGACCTCCTCGGCCCCACGCTCCCGTGGGCCGCCGAGCTGCCCGAGGTGACCGTGCAGTGCGGCAACACGAACGCCGAGGCGAGCGTGAAGCTGTACCGGCCCGACGGCGTCCTCGACGAGACCGCGCTGGACGCGTTCATGCAGACGGTGGCGGAGAACGGCGACGTCCGAACGCTCAACGAGCGCACCGTCCGGCTCGCGTTCAAGGCGGCGTATCACTTCAAGTCGCTGCGGATCGTCGTCGTGTCGTCGTGGCGCCGCGGGCACGGGCCGCACTCGACGGGCGACGCGCTCGACTTCCGGCTGCAAGGCGTCGGGGCGTCGCGCCTCGCCGCGTACCTTCGCACGCTGCCGCGCGCGGGCGTGGGGATCTACACGCACCCGCAGACGCAGTACGTCCACCTCGACGATCGCGAGACGAGCTTTCACTGGCTCGACGCGTCGCCGCCCGGCAAGACGTGGCGCGAGGCGGCGCTGGCGGACAAGGGCCGCGACGCGCGCGACGCGGCGTACGCGCCGGAGAACGACCTGCCGACCGATCCTCCGGCGAAAGATCTGCCGAAGAAATAGCGCGGGCGCGCGCGAGGTCAGCGCGGGCGGGAGCGGCCGGCGTCCGGGAACGTGAGCGGCTGGAGCGCGGCGTCGACGGTCACGGCGGGCGGCGGCGCAGGCGTCGCGGAGGGGTCCATCGGCGCGAGCTCGACGTGGGGGTGCATCACGGGGCTGACGGGCAGCGGCTCCACGACCGGCGCGTTGCGGTGCGCGCCGCCGCGCTCCATGTGCGTGACGATCGCGGCGACCGCGACGATCGCGCCGAGGAGCGCGACGCCGATCGCGATCGCGCGGACCGGCACGCGCGTAGCGGCGCCGGGCTCCGTGGGCGCGACCTCCGCGCGCGGCGTGATCGCGGGCTCCTGGAGCACCGTGCGGCGCGGGGCCGGGGAGGAAGGCTCGACGAGCGTGGGCGCGAGCGGCTCGCGGCGTGTCCGCACGGCTTCCTTCGTGCGAACCACAGCTGCCGTGACGTTGTCGTGGCCGCCGCGCGCGTTCGCGAGGTCGACGAGCTGCCCGGCGGCCTGCGGCGCGGGCGTGTCCCCCGCGACCGCCATGATTTCGCCGGGCGACACGAGGTCGCTCAGGCCGTCGCTGCACAGGACGAGCACGTCACCTGCCGCGTACGCGAGCGACTGCGGGCGCACGTCGACCTCGACGTCGTCGCCGATGCCGAGCGCGCGCAGGATCTTGTTCGCCTCGGGGTGACGCGCGGCCTCCGCCGGCGAGAGGCGCCCCTCGTCGACGAGGCGCTGCACCATCGAGTGATCCTTGGTGAGCTGAAACACCTGGCCTGCGTGCACGAAGTACGCGCGGCTGTCGCCGACGTGCGCGATGTCGATCCCCTCCTCGTGCACCACCGCGGCGACGACCGTGCTGCCGGGCCGACCGCCGCCGCCGCCCTCCTCGAGCGGCACGGTCATCGTGAAGACGCGGCGGTTCGCCTCGCGGATCGCGCGCGCGAGCACGTCGCGCGCGGACGCGCTCGCGTCGGCGCTCGCGAACACCTCGCGGATCACGGCCGTCGCGAGGTGGCTCGCCTCGCGCCCGCCCGCGTGCCCGCCCATGCCATCGCACACGACGACGAGCCGCCCGAAGCTCGTCTCCTCCTCGAGGCACGCGTCCTCGTTGACCTGCTTCTCGGGGTCGCGCCCCGGATCGCTCTTCAGCGCGAGCTCCAGAAGGACGGGCTTCACGTGTCCACGCGCACGCTGAACTCGATCGGACCGAAGCGCAGATGCGAGCCCGCGGACACCGGCGCCCACTGGTGCGGCGCGATGCGCGTGTTGTCGATCCACGTCCCGTTGTTGCTACCCATATCCATCGCCCACAGGCGCGCGGCCTCGAACTTCAACGTGGCGTGCACGCCGCTGACGCGCGGCTCGTTCAAAAAGACGGGGCACTGCGCCTGGTCGCGGCCCACCTTGATCTCTGCGCCGGCGAGGATCGAGAACTGACCGGGCGCGCCTACGATGGTCGCGCTCGCGGCCGCGTTCGCGTACGGGCTCTGCGGCGGCTGCAGGGGCGGCGCGTTCATCGCGCCGGTGAGCGGATACGCCGGCGCGGGCTCCGCGCCGCCTCCCCCCGTGATGCCGGCCGGGAGAGGTTGGCCACATGAAAAACAAACCGACGACTGGCCTTGCGTGGCCATCGTCGGCATCTGGCAGCTCGGGCATTTCACTTGGACGATCTGCGGCGCGCCGCCTCCCCCTCCGCTGCCCGCGAATGGGGTGCCCGAGGGCGGCGCGCCGTACCCCTGCGCAGGCGGTCCCTGCGCGGCGGCCGCGATCGGCGCCGCCGGACCGGCGTGCGCCGCGGGGCTCTGCGGCATCGCGCTCATCTGGTTCGGCGGCGCGCCGTATCCACCCGACGGATACGGGGGCCCGCCCGCGACGATCGGCGCCGGCGGAGGGCCGCCCCGGCCGCGCTTCCCACCGCCGCCGCCGCCGCCGCCGCCGCGCATCAGCACGAGCACGAGCAGCACGATGACGACGATGAGCCCGACGACGCCCAGGATGAAGACGATGTTGAAGGGCTTCTTCTGCGCCTTCAGCGTGAGCACGCTCTTCTCGTCGTGCCCGCTCGCGCGATGCGCCTTGTTGTCGTAGATGACGACGCGCGACACCGTGTTGTCGCCGTTGCCCTCGAGGACCTTCTCGTCGTCGGGGACATCGAACACGGCGAACGCGTCGTTCGCGTCTTGCGACTGACCGCGCATGCCCTGCTGAATCATCTGCTGCATCGCCTTCTTGGCGAGCTCAACATCCTGCGAATGCGCTTGCGGGCTCGGCTTGGTGCCGGCGGGGACGAAGTACGCCTCCGCGCGCCCCTTGTCGCCGCCCCAGCAGAAGTCGCCGTACACGCGCAGCTTGCCGCCGGGGTAAATCGGCGACGCGTCCGCCTCGGCCTTCGTGCGCTGCATGTTGATGTCGAGCGGCCACTGCGTCGGGTCGATGCCGATCGGCACCTCCTTGAACGTGCCGTCCGGCGTGATGACCGGCTTCGTGTTGACGAAGACCAGGTTGAACGTCTGCTCGACTGTGGGGTTCAGGCACGACACGCGCCACTTCACGATCCACATCTCGTTGAAGCGCTTCTTGACGATCGCGACGATCGCCTTGCCCTTCGCGTCGCCCTGCCCCGGCCGCACGATGTCGTAGAACCCGCCGATCTCCGTGTTCGCGAGCGCCTGCATGAACTGCGCGTCGTTGTTCCGGTAGATGTCGTTGACGATGCCCGTCGACGTCGGGAACCACACGCTGATGACCGGCAGCGGCGTCTTCGGGAGCGAGGTGTTGTCCTCGGGGAAGCGCCCGCGGTTCAGGTACTGGTGGAAGACCTCCGCGCTCGGCGACGCGCTCGCGGCGTCGCCGCGGCCCGCGCCGTTCGAGAGGACGACCATCGCCTGGTGGAGCGGGATGTTCTGCGGCCCGCTGCTGTTGCCGAGGCTGCCGAACGCGCTCTTCGTCATCTCCTTGATCTCGGTGAAGAGCGGGCGGTTGGGCCCGTGCGACGGCGAGTTCGTCGGGTGCTCGCGGAGGAGCTTCACGAGATCGTCGCGTTGCGCGTGCGTCTTCCACTTCGAGTCCGCGACGAAGACGTTCGGGCGGTCGTCGAAAATGATGAGGTCGGCGATGTCGTTCGCGCCCATCGCGTTGATGAACTCGTAGGCGACCTGTTGCGCCTCGCGGAAGCGGTTGCCCATGCCGGACGAGCCGTCGACGGCGATGAGCCACGCGGTACCGACGGACGGATCCTTCGACTGACCCCAGAGCTCCTTCGAGACGAAGCGCGCCGGCGTGTCCTCGCCGCTCACCTTTACGAGCAGCTTGGCGTTCTCGGCGGGCATCGGGAACGGGCTGTACGCCTTGCCCGGCTTCTCCATCTGCTCGCTCACGCAGTCGAGCATCGGGTCGCCGCCGGGCACGTTGGAGCACGCGCCGAGCACGTCGCTCATCGGGTTGAACTGCACGACCTCGATGACGGTCGTGAGCTCGGGTTGGCCGCTCGTGAGGCCCGCGCGCGGGTCGATCCGGAGAATGTGCGCTTCCGGCGCGGCGAGCGCAGCGCGCGGCACGAAGAGAAGGGCCGCCGCTAGCACCGCTAGAAGGGCGACGCACACCGAGCGGATGTGCATCCCCTTCGCGAGGATTCGCTTGGACATGAGGGTCTCGCTGTCTCGCTGGTCTTGCCGGTCTAGGGGCCGCTCAGACGCGACCGACCAGCTTCACGATCGTGGTGAACCCGCCGAACCGAACGCGGTCGCCGTCGCGCAGATCGCGGCGGCCGTTGAAGCCGAGGTGCTCTTCGTTGACGTACGTGCCGTTGGTCGACCCGGTGTCCTCCACCGAGACGCTACCGGTCGTGCCGTCCACGACGATCATCGCGTGGCGCGACGAGATGGTCGCGTCGGCGAGAGGGATGTCGACCTGATCGCCCGAGCTCGAACGACCGACGGTGACGCGACCGCCGTTGAGCGGCCAGAAGTCGCCCTTCGTGTTGGCCTGGTACGTGACGAGAAAGCCGCGCAGCGCGTTGGCCGGCAGCACCATCGGCGCGGCGGGGGCCGCGGCCGCAGCCGCGACGGGCGCGGCGACCGGCGGCGGGGGCTCGAACGCCGGCGCGGCGGCGCCGCCACCGAACCCCTGCCCCGGCCCGTACATGTTCGGCGGCACTTGCTGCGCGGGAGGCGGGAAGCCGCCCTGCGCCTGCCCACCCTGCGGCTGCGGCTGCGGCTGCGCGTAAGGCGCGGCGGCCGGCGGCGCGCCGTACCCCTGGCCGGGCGGCGGCGCGTACTGCTGCTGCGGCGGCGGCGCATACTGCCCGCCGTAACCGCCTTGCTGTTGCTGCTGCTGCTGTTGCTGCGCGCCGTACGCGTCGTTCGGGAACTGCATCGCGTCGAGGGCGATCGGGTGCCCTTGCGCGCAGTAGCTCTGGCCGGGCGCGATGTCGTGGCCCATCTGGCAACGCGACGGCGCGCCGTAGGGCGGAGGCTGACCGCCGCCGGCGCCGTACCCGCCGTACCCTCCGCCCGAAGCTTGCGGGGCGCCGTACGGGGTCGCGGGCTGCGCCGCGCTCGATCCCCGCGAGGCGACGACCGGCGTGCCACACGTGTTGCAGAACTTGTCCGACGGCTTGGCTACAGTGCCGCACTGGGGGCAGGCGCTCATCCTATCAGTTGCCTTCTACGCGCCGGTTGTTTGGCAACGGAGCGGCGCGCGGGAAGAAGCATAGCGGAAGCGCGCGGAAAAAGGGAAAAGGTACGGGAGTCCCGGGGGGCCGCGCCCTCTACGGCCGCACGGGCGACCCGGCCTGTCCCGCCCGTGTGCCCTCCCTTGTTCCCTGAGCAGTGTGCTAACGCTCTCGAGCGCCACATGCGCCCGAAGGAAAAGCACCAGCTCCGGAAGATGCGCGTCACCGTGCTCACCTTCCTGGAGAAGGAAGGGTCGGAGCAGCACGACGTCGTCGTCGATCAGGTGTGCGCCGCGCTCCGCGCGCACGGCCACAAGCCGAAAATTGTCGGCGTCCACAACGACATCAACGTCCTCGTCGACAGCATCCGGTCGTTCCGGCCGCACCTGGTCTTCAACCTCGTCGAGCAGTGGGGCAAGAACGTCCGCGGCGACGTCGCGGTCGCTGGCATGCTGGAGCTGCTCGGCATGCGCCACACCGGCGGCGGGCCCGGCGAGCTGTTCCTACGACAAGACAAAGCGCTCACGAAGGAGCTGCTCGCCTACCACGGCGTCCCCTTCCCCAACTACGCCGTCTTCCGTCGCGACTCCTTCCCCGACACCGGCGTGCGCCTCCGCATGCCGCTCATCGTGAAGCCGCTGCGCATGGACTCGTCGATCGGCATCGACTCGTCGTCGGTCGCGCGGTCGACGACGCAGATGATGAAGCGCGTCATCGCCATCCACGAGAAGGTGAAAGACTCGGCGCTCGTCGAGGAGTACATCGAGGGGCGCGAGTTCTACGTCGGCGTCATGGGCAACCGGAAGCCGATCGCCCTGCCGCCGATCGAGATGGATTTCTCGGCGTTGCCGAAGCACATGCCGAAGATCCTCGGCCGCCGCGCGAAGTGGGTGCCTTCGAGCCGCGAGTACAAGGGCACCCAATCGAAGCTCGCCGAGGTGAGCGACGCGCTGAGGCACCGCCTGCAGACGGTCGCCGTCGAGGCCTACCGCGCGCTCCGCGTGCGCGACTACGGCCGCGTGGACCTGCGCGTGACGCCCGAGGGAGAAATCTACGTCATCGAGGTCAACGCCAGCTGCTACCTCGAAGAGACGGCGGAGTTCGCGACCGCGGCGAAGGCGGCGGGGCTGTCGTACACCGATCTGATCAACGCGATCGCGCGGCTCGCGATGGCGCGCAGCCGCCGGCCGTTCTGACCCGCGGAACGGGTCCGGCTGCGGGTCCGGCCCGGGTCGAGGCCGGTGCAGGCCGGTGCAGGCCGGTGCTCGAACAGGTTTCTTACGGGACGTATTGGCCGGACTGCAGCCAGTTCATCGCGAGCGCGGTGACGAGGCTGGTGACGGCGATCGTGAGGCGCGGCTCCTGTTCGACGCCGTAGGTGAGCTCCATCGCGTCGGCGCGCTCGGCGAGGAACTCGAGAAGCCACCGCGTGCGCTCGGGCAAGTGGCCCGTCCACTGGTAGACGCTCGCCGGCAGATCGTGCTGGATGCGCCGAATGAGATCGCTCGCCGCGAGGCGGACGCTCGAGGGCTCCGTCTCGGTGAAGATGGTGCGGAGCATCTGCTCGAGCTCGCTCGGGCGATCGCTCGAGCTGCCGACGACGCCCTTGTAGAACTGCTCGAGCGAGATGGAAAGGCCGGCGACGTCCTCGTCGAACTCCGCCTTCGTGATGAGGGGCTCCTTCTCGACGAGCTCCGCCATGATGCGCGCGACGAACTCGAGCTTGCGCAGGGCGCCCGGCCACTTGGCGAACTCCTTACGCCAGTCGAGCCCCGGCGTGATCCAGATCGCGAACGTCTCTGCCCAGTCCTCGTCGGGGTGCTTCTGCGCGTACCAGCCCGGCAGGTGGTGGACGAACTCGCGGCTGAACGGGCGCGGGCGGTACTCGTCCTCGTACGGCTTCTCCATCGAGCCGAAGCGCTCCGTCCAGTCCTTCGTCTCGTACAGCTTGTACGCGTAGTTGATGACGTGCCCCATCTCGTGGCGCAGGTACTTGAGGATGTCTTTGGGGCCCGAGCCCTCGACGTGGCACGCCTGTTCGGCTTGGAGCATCGTGAGCTCGGGCCGCGCGAGGTAAAACGGGATCGCGATGGCGATCGACTCGTAGGGGACGCCCCACTCCGTCGACAGGTAGAAGCGCGGCTTGATGCGCGTGATGCCGGCCGCGATGATCTCGCGCTCGAACGCCTCGAGCACCGGCTCGAGCGCCGTGCCTTGGATCGTCAGGCCCAGGTCGCGGATCGGCGTCGCGCGACGGGAGCCACCTTCGAAGGTCGCGGCCATCGTCATGGCGCGACCTCCGGGCCGGTGACGGCGGGCAGCTTGGCGGCGGCGGCGAGCGCGGCGCCGATGACCTCACGAACAGGGACGCCGTGGGCCTTCGCGGCGGCGGCGCACGCGTCGAACTCCGGCTTCACGTGCGCAGGGCCGAAGGGGCCGCCGGCGACTTTGACCGGGATCGCGCCGAAGGGCGTCGGGACGTCGTACGAGGCGCGCGGGCGCTCGACGCGGGTGACGTCGTAGCGGCGGACGCCGAGGCTCGTCGTCTCGCGGATCATGGCGTGCGCGATCGCATCGGCGCGCTCGGCCAGGGCGAGCGCGCTCAGCGTGATCGCGGGGCGCCCCTTCTTCATCGTGATCGGCGTCGCCCACACGTCGAGCGCGCCGGCGACGAGGAGCGCTTCGATGGCCGCGCCGACGAGCTCGCCCGTCGCGTCGTCGAGGTTCGCCTCGAGGACCGTGTGCGTGCCCTGCCCGGCGTGTGCCCCGTGCCCCGCGTGCGCCGCGGCGGTCTTCGCGCCGAGCACGGCGCGAAGGAGGTTCGGGCGGTCCTTCAAGTCCGCGGTGCCGGCGCCCCAGCCGACGCGCTCCGGTGAGAACGCGGGCCATCGCGCCGAGCCGGCGGCGTTCGCGCCGACGATGGCGGCGCCGGTCGGCGTCACGAGCTCGAAGTCGATCCCCGCGTCGAAGGTGGGGAAGCCGCGCAGGCACTCGACCGTCGCCGGCGCCGGCAGCGGCAAGACGCCGTGGCGCGCCTTCACGAAGCCGCGCCCCATCGGCAAGGGCGACACGACGATGTCGGCGCCGAGCCACTCGAGCGCCGCCGCGCTGCCGACGACGTCGACGATCGCGTCGATCGCGCCGACCTCGTGGAAGTGCACGTCGTCGAGCGCGGCCCGATGCACTTTCGCCTCGGCCTCGGCGAGGCGCGCGAACGTCCGCTCCGCGCGCGCGCGAACCGCGGGCTCGAGCTTGGCGTCGGCCAGGAGGCCGCGGATCGCGCCGTACGTCCGCTCGGGTTGCACCGCGTCCGCGTGCACCTCGAACGCGGTCGCGACGACGCCGCTCTTCACGCGGGTGCCGAAGTGGAGGTGATACCCCGTGATCGGGACGGCGGCGGCCGCGTCGGCGATGACGCTCTCGGGGACGCCCAGGTCGACGAGCGCCGCGATGATCATGTCGCCGGCGAGGCCGCTTGGGGCGTCGAGGAAGAGGAGCTTGCCCGCCCCGTCGCCGCGGCGAACGTCGGCGCGGCGCGCGGGCCCGTGAGCGTGGGTGTGCGCATGAGGGTGGGCGTGCGCGTGCGCGTGCTCGTGCCCGTGCTCGTGTCCGTGCTCGTGCTCGTGTCCGTGCTCGTGCCCGTGCCCGTGCTCGTGTCCGTGCCCATGCCCGTGCTCGTGGTCATGGGCGCTCACGTTTGCCCTCCTGCCACTTTGGCCGCGCGAAGAATCCGCGCTGCCGCAAATGCCGCGCCGAAACCATTGTCGATGTTGACGACCGTGACGCCCGAGGCGCAGGACGTCAGCATGCCGAGCAGCGCGGCGAGCCCCTGGAACGCGGCGCCGTAGCCGATGCTCGTCGGGACGGCGATGACCGGCCGCTCCGAGAGCCCGCCGACGACGCTGGCGAGCGCACCCTCCATGCCGGCGACGACGACGATGACCGTCGCGCGCTCAATCTCCGCGCGCTTGTGGAGCAGCCGGTGGATGCCGGCGACGCCGACGTCGTACACGCGCTCCGCCTTGATGCCGAGCATCCGCATGGTCTCGGCGCACTCCTCGGCGACCGGCATATCGCTCGTGCCCGCGCTGACGACCGCCGCCGAGCCGAGCGCCGGGATCGGGGTCTGCTCGAGCGTCGCGGTGCG
>JAYVXL010000693.1:0-4004 GCA_043785185.1 Myxococcales bacterium | reverse complement strand
ACGCGCGCCTCGGCGTGAAGAGCGCGTCGCTCCTCGGCGAGAACGTCATCATCCTCACCGCCGGCACCGACGAGCCCCGCAAGAAGGACGGCGACGAGCTCGAGACGATCCCCGACGCACGCAGCGTCGAGGACTTGAAGGAGCAGGTCGGCCGCATCGCGGACCTGCTCCGTGCGGTGGCGGAGCAGCTCGCCGCGTCGGTCGGCACCGACAAGGGCGGCGAGAACATGCGCGCCATCCTGCAAAACCTCGCCGACGCGACCGCCGCCATCAACGCGACGGTGCGCGAGAACCGCACGTACATCAACGAGACGCTCAAGAACGTCAACACGATCACCGCGCACAGCCAGCCGCAGATCGACAAGATCCTCGAGAACGTGCGCGTCATCACCGAGGAAGTGCGCGTCCTCGTCGCCCAGAACACCGGGGACCCGAAGAGCGGCGGCGGCGAGATCCGCGAGACCGTCACGCGCCTCAACAAGGCGAGCAAGAGCCTCGAGAGCGCGCTCGATCACATCGATCACATCTCGGAGCGCATCGACAAGGGGGAGGGGACGATTGGCCGCCTCACCAAGGACGAGGCGCTCATCAACGAGGTGCAGGGCGTCGCCGAGGGCGTGAACGACTACGTCGGCAGCATCTCACGCCTGCAGACGATCGTGGGGCTGCGGAGCGACTACAACTTCCTCGCCAACACCGTGAAGAGCTACGTCGAGGTGCGTCTGCAGCCGCGCGAGGACAAATATTACCTCATCGAGCTCGTCAACGATCCGCGCGGCAAGACGAGCTTCAACCAGTCCGACACCGACACCACCGACCCGCGCGCGCCGGCGCACTACCGCATGTGACGACGACGACGACCGACGCATTTCGCTTCTCCCTCATGTTCGCGCGGCGCCTCGGCCCGTTCACGGGGCGGTTCGGCATCAAGGAGTCGACGGGCGGCCTCGGCCTCGACCTGCACCTCCTTCAGAACCGCTTCGAGATCTCGAGCGACCTGTTCGGCTTCGGCGAGGAGCTGCAGCCGCGTTACCGCGTGTGGGTCGGCTACGAGTTCATCCACCGTCTGTGGCTGCTCGGCGGCGTCGACCACCTGTTCCTCCCGAACCGCCGCGACTACTTCCTCGGGCTGCAGCTGCGGTTCACCGACGACGATCTCAAGACCATCCTGCCGTTCAGCGGCTCGGCGGGCGCGGTCACGAAGTAGCGCGCTCTAGGGTGGCGTGTCGCGCGCGTCCCGCGCGCGACGGCGGCTCAGATCCCCTCGGGCGTCACCCACGTCACGGCGCCCGCCACGAGCAGGATCTCGAGCGCCCGCAGCGCGTCGCCCGCCGAGAACGCGCCGGCGCGCGTCGTCGCGCGCAGCAGATCGCGGAGCGGCTTGGGCTGCGTGACGACGGAGAGGAAGCGCTGCACCGTCGGCGGCCACGTCACGCCGGTGATGGTCTTCTTCGCGGGCCCGACCAGGGCGGCCATCCGGTCGCGGTATTTCTCGAGCGGGCTCTCCGCAGGCATCGACGACTCGAGGCCCGCGACCATGAGCGTCGGCAAGTCGAGGTCGAGGGGGAACTCGACGTGCTTGGCGGCGCCGCCGCGGTAGAACGTCAGCGTCCCGCCGCGCCACAAGAAGAGATCGGCGACGCGGTCGCGGCCTTGATCTCGGATCGCGCGGAAGATGTCGACCGAGCCGACGAGGCCGAGCGAGATGAGCGTGTCGCCCATGCGCCCGTTGTGGCGGGGGAGGACGGCGAGCGCGAGATCGAGCTCCTCGCGCGCGAGCTTGCCGCGGCGAACGAGGTACTCGCCGAGCAGCTCGGTCGCGTCGCTCGACGCCACGTGGTTCAGCTTGCCGTCGATGAAGTAGAGCTCCTTGCGCGCGCCGGGCCCGCCGTCGCCCGCGGGCCTCTCCGCGAAGAGCACGCCGGTGAGCCCGCCGGCGAGGACGTGCATGAGGGATCGCAAGAGCACCGGCGGCGACAGCTCCTCGATGAAGTCAGGCTTTCCCGGGCCGGCGA
Source organism: Myxococcales bacterium (assembly GCA_043785185.1). GTDB lineage: Bacteria > Myxococcota_A > Polyangia > Polyangiales > Polyangiaceae > JANYHK01. Next base: position 1,989 of record JAYVXL010000693.1, on the reverse strand, counting down.
GCTTGTTCGTCGTCACCGACGCCGGCGGCAGGAATCGCGCGAGGTCGTCGATGTCCTCGAGGCGCACGAGCCCGCGGCCCATGAAGTCGACCTTGTCGCCCGGCCCGATCTGTCCGGTGACGCACGCTTCGATGAGGCGCGCGAACGTCCACGGCCCGTGCCGCGTGCCGACCGACGTCTCCACGTACGACGGCATCTGACCGTACTCGCCCGTCTTGCGCTCGAACGGTGACTCGTCGCCCTCGCCGCCTTCGACCGCCTCGAAGTCCTCGTCGCCGAGGTCGAGCACCAGCTCCTCCCGCGCGCGGGGCGGCGCGGGCCTGGTCTGCCCAGGCTCCTCGCGCGCCGCCTTGTGCCCCCGCGCGGGCGCCGCGGCCGGCGGGCCCTCGGCGGGCGCCGGCGCGGCCGCACGGATCGCGCGGATGCTGTCGCGCACGGCGGCCATCGCGTCGGTCGACGGGTTGGAGACGACCCATGCGACCCGCGCGGCGAGCTCCGTCTTGACCGCCAGGTGGTCCGGCTCGAAGCGCGACAGCGCCGCCACGAACGCGGTCGCCGACGGGTACCTCTGATGGGGGCTCCGCGCGAGGGCCATCTCGAGCACCTCGTAGAGACCGGGCGGCAGCTTCGCCCGGATCTCCGCGAGCGCGTCGATGCGGCAGTCGCGGATGGCGAGCAGCACGGCGAGCTGGCCGCTGCCGGGGAAGAGGGGCTTACCGAGCAGCGCTTCGGCGAGCACCGTCGCGAGGCTGAACAGATCGGCCCTGTGATCGAACGCCTCGCCGGCCACCTGCTCGGGCGCGAGGTACCCGAACTTGCCCTTGAGGACGGCGCTCTGCTCCGAGCGCAGCGTGGTGCGCGTCGTCGACCGCGCGATGCCGAAGTCGCCGAGCTTCACGGCGCCGCCTCGCGACAGGTACAGGTTCGACGGCGTGACGTCGCGGTGGATGATGCCGAGCGGCACGCCGGTCTTCTTGTCGAGCGCGCCGTGCACCGCCTCGAGGCCGCGCAAGACCTCGCACGCGATGAAGACGGTCAGCTTCACCGGGAGGCTCTGGCCCTCCTGCTTCGTGCGCCGCAAGAGGCGGTAGAAATCACAGCCGTCCACGTACTCCATCGCGAGGTACGGCTCGCCGTCGTCCGTCTTGCCCGCGCCGAAGACGGTGACGACGTTCTCGTGCTCGACGGCTTGGTGCAAGTGCGCCTCGCGCTCGAACATCGTCCGGCCTTCGGGCTCGTTCGCGAAGCTCGGCAGCATGCGCTTGACGACGAGGCGCTGCGGCTCGGCGCGCGGATCGGTCGGGTGCGCCAAGTACACCTCCGCCGTACCCCCGACGGCGATGCGGGTGTCGAGCACGTACGGCCCGAACCGGATGCCGCTGCTCATGCCGCGGGGGGGGTCCTTCATCTCCGAGCAAGAGTATCGGACGAAAGCCGGCTTACCAACGCAGTAGATGGGTGGCCGGTGCGTTCGGGCGAACGCACGTTCGGCCGGATTGGGCAAAAGAGCGGCGGCAAACCGCTACAATGAGAAGGGTGGAGCCGCCGTTCCCTCCGGACGAGGGTTGCTCTACTAAGAGAACACACGCCCATGGTGCCGTTCGTCTCGCGCATCCTCCTCCTGACCCTGCTCGGTCTTTCGGCCGGCGCCGCCGCGTGCAGCGGCTGCCGGACGGCGTCGTCCACCTCCGGCGGGCCCAAGGGTCCGGTCGTCACCGGGCCTCCCACGGTTCGGCTCTACCTGGTGAGCGATCTCGCGGGGGCCATCGAGCCGTGCGGCTGCTCCAAGGATCAGCTCGGCGGCCTCGACCACGCCGGCGCGTGGATCGCGCAGGAGCGGAGCAAGGCGCCGGCGTCGGTGCTCGTCAGCGCCGGGCCGCTGTTCTTCATGGACCCCGAGCTCAAGCCGGAGAAGGTCGCGCAGGACACGGAGAAGGCCGAGACGCTCGCGGCCGTGCTCAAGCAGCTCGATTTCGCGGCGTTCGCGCC
>JAYVXL010000692.1:0-4005 GCA_043785185.1 Myxococcales bacterium | reverse complement strand
CGGCGCTCTGGTCGAGACAGAAAATCGGGGCGATGGCCGCGTAGGTCGTGAGGAAGTCCTGCCCCTGGAGGCAGGCCCCCGCCGCGCCGCCCGCGTCGGCGATCCCGTCGAGACAGCCGGCCGCGGTGGCCTCGGCCGCGCACGCAGCGCCGTCCGCCGCCTGGTCGCAGGCGTTGATCTGCGTGGTCGTCGTGGCGGGGTCCTTCGCGCACGCGCCGCACGCCGCGCTGCGGCACTCGTTCAGGTAGAGGCTCGCGCTCGCGCAGCCCGCGCCCGTCGCGACGGTGCCTTGGGCGATGGCGATGCAGCCGGCGATGTTCGGGCTGACGAAGCCGCCGGTGACGAGCAGCACGCCGAGCGCGGTGCCGGTGCTCGGGATGATGCACTCCTCGCACGTCTTGCCGGCGGCGGTCGCGGCGAAAGACCTGCAGGCGGCGCCGCCGTCGGCTTGCTGGCCGAGGCACACCTTCGGGAAGAGGTCGATGTTCGCCTGGGAGCACGCGTCCTTGTGCGCGTGGGGAGCCCTCCACGTCTTGGTGTACGTGATGGTCGCCGGCGGCGCGCAGACGTCCCCGCCCGAGTCGGGGATGTCGACGAGGCCCGAGTCCCTCCTGCCCCCCGAGTCCGGAACGACCACGCCGCCTCCGTCGTCGGTGTTGTTCACCGTCGTGCTGCTCGAGCAGCCGACCGCGAGCATGCCCACGAAGCCTCCGACAACCGCGAACGTCAAACACTTCTTCAGCGACATGAACCGCCTCCTACTGCCCCGCGCGGCCGATGCCGCAAGCCAATGCCAACTTCTGCCTCGAACCCATTCCCAAGGCGGACCGAGAAGCCTCCCGGATACGCAATTTTAGCAAGACCGGCGCCATGTGCGAACCGGCGGAGATCGTTGCGCGATTCGCTCATCCGTTCGTTCGCTAACGCGCGATCTCGTTAGCGGCTTGGCGGCAAGCGCGACGCGATCCCACGCCGCGCGCACCGGAAAACCCGCGCAATCTAGCCGCGGGGCGCCGCACCGTCAATCGGGTTTTAGGCTGCCGCGGAGGCGCGCCAAGCCCGCGGCGTGGAGGGCGATGAGCGCGACGCCGAGGGCGAGCCCCAGCTTGCCGGCGCGCTCGGCCGTGGCGTGGATCGCGTCGAGCTCGGCGCCGCCCGCGCCGCCCGCGCTGCCCGCTTGGCCGCGGACGGCGCCCGCGCGGTGGAGCGCCTCGATGCGCGGAGACACGGCGAGCGCGACGTAGAGGACCGCGGCCCCCGCCACCGCGACGAGGCCCCCGCGCGCGAGCTCGAGCCCCGCGAAGCGGCCGCGCCGCAGGACGGCGAGCGCGACCTCGACCAGGCCGGCCAGCGCGACGCACGCGAGCGCGAGCGTGTCGAAGCGACGGAACACGACGGTCATCGCGTCCGCGTTCGTCGGCGCGGGCACCGTCTTGAAGACGACCGGCGCGGCGATCGCGCCGAGCGCGATCATGCCGCCCATCCAGACGCCGAGCGCGACGAGGGCGACCGTGACCAGCGTGATCTGCGCGGCGCGCACGCGCGCTATCCTTCGCCGGCGAGGAGCGCGAGCGCCTCTCGCACGAGGTCAGGGTCCGCGTCGCTCGGTCCGAGCGATGACAGGAGCGGCTTCGCGGACGCGATGCGCGCGCGCCCGGAGGCGACCACCGCGGCGTTGCGCTTCTCGCGATCGCGCGCGCCGAGGTCCGCCACGATCTCGCCCGTCGCGCGCGCGTGTCCCATGCGCGCGAGGGCCACCTTCGCTTGAAATTCGCATGTACTCTGCACGAATCGACGGAGGCCCCACGCGCGGCGCTCGAGGTGCGGCACCGCGTCGCGCATGCCGAGGGCGCCGGTGAGCTCGATGGCCTCCTGCTCGTCTTCCGGCTCGGGCCGCCGCCCGGGCTGGCCGCGCGCGACGTCGAGGAGGAGCGCGCGCCCGGCGTCGTCGCCCGCCTTGGCGAGGTAGATGGCGGCGGCGAGGCGCACTTCGGAGGCGCCGTCGTCGAGCATGCCCTTCGCGCGCGCGAGGAGCGGCGCCGACTCGTCCTTGCCGAGGCGGTCCTCCGCGATGCGCAGCGCGATGTAGCGGATCGCCGGGTCGTCGTCGCGCGTCGCCGCGAGAAGCGCCGGCGCGACGCCCTCGGCGCTCGACACGCGCGAGAAGGCGATGATGGCCTGGTAGCGAACCTCGGGCCGCTCGTCGGCGAGCGCGCGCTCGAGGCGGCAGGCGGCGCGCGGATCGCCGATCTCGCCGATCGCGTTGAGCGCCATCTGGCGCACGTAGCCGTCGACGTCCTCCACCGCGTGGAGCAGCGAGGGGAGCGCCTCGACCCCCTTGACGTCGGCGAGCGCGATCGCGGCGGCGCCCCGCACCCCGGCGTGCGCGTCTTGGAGCGCGCGCTCGAAGAGCGGGATCGCCTTCGCCCGCGCCGCGTCGTCCGTCTGCGCGTGGCGCGCGAGGTCCTTGATCGACGACGCGCGCGCCTCGGGCTTCTCGCTCGACAGATCGCGCAGGCTCGCCTCGAGCGTCCGGGGCAAGGGCGGCGGGTGGAGCATGGTCGTGGTCTAGCAGAAACGCCGCGCGCGCTCACTCCCGGGCGGCGGCGCGGCCGGCGACGAGCATCGCCGCGCTCGTGACGAACACCGACAGGCTCCCGAAGACGAGGACGTGCGGCGCCCGCAGCATCGACGCGACGCCCTGGTCCATCACCGAGCCGAGCGACACGCCGTCGCGCGGCCCGAAGCCGAGAAAGGAGAGCGCCGCCTCGCTGACGACGACGGCCGCGGCGGTCCCGCCGAGCTGCACCGCGACGACGCCGAGCAGGTTCGGCAGCACGTGCCGCACGAGGACCGCCCCGCGACCGAGGCCGAGCGCGTACGCAGCTTCGACGAACGCCGCGTCGCGCAGCACGCGCGTCTGGGCGAGCGCGAGACGCGCGAACGGCGCCCACGCGGTGAGCGCGAAGACGAGCCCGAGGTGAAGGCGGCTGGGCGTGCGGACGGCGGAGAGGACGGAGAACGCCAGGAGGAACGTCGGGAACGCTTGCACGAGATCGCAGGCGCGCTCGACGCCGCGCTCGAGGCGACCGCGCGCCATCGCGGCCGCGGCGCCGAGCGGCGTGCCGACGAGGAAGCCCGTGAGCGCGACGGCCACCGCGAGGGCCGCGCCGCGCAGGACGGCGTGGCCGAGCAGCGACGTGAGGTCCACGCCCGCCTCGCCGCAACCGAGCGGGCGCGCGAGGCTGGGCGCGGCGAACGCGTCCGCGAGGACGAGCCGGTCCGGCGCGTGCGCGGCCGAGACGCTGACCGCCGCGGCGACCAGCACGAGCAGGGCGAGCGGCGCGAGGCGCGCGAGGCGGCGGCTCACGCGCGCACCCGCGGGTCCAGCGCCGCGTGCGCGAGCGCGGCGAGGCCCTGGGTCAAGACGAACAGCGCGCCCGACGCGACGACGGCGCCCTCGAGGACGGGGAGGTCGCGCGACGCGTACGCCTCGAGCATGAGCGAGCCGAGGCCCGCGCGCTCGAAGAGGCGCTCGAGCACGACCGCGCCGCCGAGCAGCGCGCCGAGCTGCGTCGCCACGACGGTGACGATCGGCCCGGCGCTCGGTGGCAGCGCGTGCACGAGCCAAACGCGCAGGTTCGTCGCGCCCTTGGCGCGCGCGACGCTGAGGTATTGCGCGCGGCCGACGTCGGCGAGCGCCGCGCGACCGACGCGCCCGACCTGGGCGGCGAGCGGCACGCCGAGGAGCGCGCTGGCGAAAGCGAGGCCCGCGAAGCCCGCGTCGGGATCGCCCGGCAGCGGCACCACGCGGAGGCGCGCGGCGAGCGCGTACGTGAGCACCGGCGCGAACGCGAGCAGCGGCGTGGCGGCGACGGCCACGAGCGCGCGCTCGACGAGGTGCTTTCGCGCGCCCAGCCACGGCCCCGACGCGAGCAGCGCGGCGGCCACCCCGAGCACGGCGCCGAAGAGCACCGCGAGCGCGGCGAGCTCGCTCGTCGGCCC
>JAYVXL010000691.1:0-4007 GCA_043785185.1 Myxococcales bacterium | reverse complement strand
TGCGCCTTCAGCTCGCGCCCGTGGCCATCACGAGCGGCAAGGGTCTCGGCGGCGGCCTCGAGGTCGCGGCCGACATCGGGACCGGCACCGTCGGCGCGCGCCTCGCGGCGGCGTGGATGCGCGGCGAGGGCCACGCGGCCGAGAGCGGCTACCCGCTCGGCGACAGCGTCGGGCAGTACACGGGCGAGATCACGCTCGACCTCCGCAAGCGCGGCCCCCTTCACCCGGTGCTCGGCATCGGCTTCGGCCTCGCGCACGTCAGCCGCCCGACGGGCAGCGGCAACGCCGGCATCGGCACCGGCCGCGCCGGCCTCGACTACGCGCTGCCCGTCGAAGACGCCGACGTGCGCGTCGGCGTGCACGCGACCGGCGTGATGACGGGACCCAGCGACGACGAGATCAAGGATCTTCACGCCTACGCGCTCGTCGCCGGCGTCCTCAGCATTGGGTTCTGATCCCGCCCGTGGTACCTCCGCGCGCAGATGCGCTCGGCGCTGCTCCTCCGGCTCGCGATCGTCGTCGTCGCGGCCTCCGCCGTGGCGTCGCTCGCGTACGCGATGCTGGCGCTCGGCGTGCGGCCGCTCGACGGCGTCGAGGGCGAGGTGCTCTTCGAGGCCGACCGTCTGCGCGCCGGGCTGCCTCTGTACACCGATCCGGTGGCGGGCGTGCTCGACTACGGCCCGGTCCCGTCGCGCTTCTACGTGCTCTACCCGCCGGTGTGGGCGTGGATCGTCTCGCTCGCGCCGCAGCGCACGGCGATGCTCTTCGCGCGCATCGTCGCGAGCGCGGCGTGGTTCGGGTTGCTCACGGCGATCGTGCACCGCGCGCCGCGCGCGCAGCGGCCGGCGGCGGCAGTGGCGGCGGCGTTCACCGCGGGCGTCTACACGCTCACGCTCTACGGTGCGGCGGCGCGGCCCGACGCGCTCGCCGTCGCGTTCGCCGGCGTGGCGCTCCTCCGCGCGGCCGAGCGCGGCGAGCTCGACAAGACGGCCGGCACGCTCTTCGCGCTCGCGGTGTGGACGAAGCCGAACGTGCTCGGCCTCGCCGCCGGCGCCTTTGCCGTTCAGGCGCTCGTGTCGTGGCGCGTCGCCGCGCGCGCGGCGGTGCCCGGGCTCCTCGTGAGCGGCGCGTTCGCCGTGGTCCTACAGATCGCGAGCGGCGGCGCGTGGACGGACCACCTCCTGCGCGCGACGGGGCAGTCAGGCAGCTTCGCGCTGTGGGCCGAGCAGGTGCCGTCGCGCGCGCAGTTCTTGGGCGCGCCGATCGCTGCTGCGCTCGTCGTCGCGTGGCGCGGGCGTCGCGCGTCGCCGGCCGCGCGCCTCGTCGGCGGCGCGCTCGCGGCGTCGCTGGTCTGGACGCTGGTGTCGCTCGCGAAGATCGGCAGCGCGACCAACTACTGGATGGAGCCGATGGTGGCGGTGACGGTCATCGCCGCGTTCGTCCCGCACCACCTCCCGCAGACGGGCAGGCTCGGTTGGGCGGTCGCGGCCGGCGCGCTCCTCCAGTCGCTGTGGACCGGCGTGGCGACGCTGCGCAGCGTCCCCGAGGCCGTCGCGTCGGCGCGCGCGCACGCGGCGTTCGTCCAAAAGGTCCGCCGCACGTGCGTACGCGGGCCCGACGAGGTCATCCTCGCCGACGAGCCGGGCCTCGAGCTCATGCTCGACGGCCGAGTGGTCGCGACGCCATTCCAGCTGACCCACCTCGTGCGGGGCGGGAAATTCCCGCTCGAACCGTGGGTGAGCGACGTGCTCCGACCGGAGGCTCGTTGCCTCGTCATGGAGGACGATCTGCTCGAGCGCCCGGCCGCGCAGGTCTCCGTCGCGCACGATCGCTTCGGCCCGGAGCTGCGGGCGATCCTTCGCGCGCGGTTTTTGCCGGACGCCCGAGTCCCCGAGGCGGCGGGCTGGCGGCTGTACAGCGCTTCGCGCTAGAACGAGCGTCCCTTGGAGCTCGAAGCCGAAATCGCCGACGTCTGCCAGCGCGCGCGCGTCGCGTCGCGCAAGGTGGCGCCGCTCCCGCGCGCGCATAAGGACGCGGCGCTCGAGGCGATCGCGCACGCGCTCGGGGCGCGACGCGGCGCCATCCTCGCCGCGAACGCCGCCGACGTCGCCGAGGCGGAGACGAAGGGCACGCGCGGCGCCCTCCTCGATCGACTCACTTTGGACGCCGCGCGCCTCGACGCCCTCGCGGCGGGCGTCCGCGAGGTCGCCGCGCTGCCCGATCCGGTCGGCCAGCTCATCGCGCCCGAGCTCGTTCGCCCGAACGGCCTCCGCGTGCGCCGCGTGCGAACGCCCATCGGCGTGCTCGCGATGATCTACGAAGCAAGGCCCAACGTGACCGTCGAGGCGAGCGCGCTCGCGCTGAAAGCCGGCAACGCGATCGTGCTGCGCGGCGGCACCGAGGCGGCGCGCTCGAACGCGGCGCTCGCGGCGGCGGTCGGGGACGGGCTCGCCGCGGCCGGCCTGCCGCGCGACGCGGCGCAGTCGATCGCGCGCCTCGAGCGCGAGGCCGTGCGCGTGCTGGTGCAACAGACGAGCACGGTCGACCTCGCGATCCCCCGCGGCGGCGAGGGGCTCATTCGCTTCGTCACCGAGAACGCGCGGGTGCCGGTCGTGCAGCACTACAAGGGCGTATGCCACCTGTTCGTCGACGCGGGCGCCGACGCGGAGCTCGCGACGCGCATCGTCGTGGACGCGAAGCTCTCGCGCCCGGGCGTGTGCAACGCGCTCGAGTGCCTCCTCGTCGACGCCGCCGACGCATCGCGCGTGCTCTTGCCCATCGCCGAAGCGCTCCTCGCCGGCGGCTGCGAGCTGCGCGGCGACGCGGCCGTGTGCGCGCTCGTCTCGGCCGCGAAGCCAGCCGCCGAGGACGACTGGGGCCGCGAATTTCTGGACCGGGTCCTGGCCGTCAAGGTCGTATCCGGCCTGGGCGGCGCGCTCGCGCACGTCGCGGCGTACGGCTCTGGTCACACCGAGGCGATCGTGACGCCGACGGCCGCCCACGCGGAGCGCTGGAGGCGCGAGGTCGACGCGGCGTGCGTCGTGGTCAATGCGTCGACGCGTTTCCACGACGGCGGGGAGCTCGGGCTGGGGGCCGAGATCGGCATCGCGACGAGCCGGCTGCACTGGCGCGGGCCGATGGGGCTCGAAGCCCTCACCACGAACAAGTGGCTCATCGACGGGGAAGGGCAGACGCGCGGTTGACGGGGGCGCGGTTTGCCGCGCACCATGGGGCCGGTGACGGCGAATCGTTAGCTAGCTAACGAATTTCGCGCACGGGCGCCGGGCGGGGATCGCCCGCGCAGCAAGACTCGAGAAAAGACGAGAAAGGACGACGTTTTGGCAGCAGGCAAGAAGAGGGTCGAATCAGGGCGTCCGAAGATCCGGTCGTCGCACGGCGGCCTTCACGGGCGCGGCCCCGAGGCCGGCCCCGCGCCGCGCGCGGGAAAGCCTCGCCCCAAGCGCCCGGCGGACGGGTCCCGTCCCGCGGCTGCGCGTCCCGCCGCCGCGCGCCCCACGGCCGCGCGCCCCGCGGCCGCGGGCCCGCGCACCAAAAAGGCCCGCGCCGCCGCGCCCGCGAGCCCGGCCGGGTCGATGGCCAGCGACTCGTCGCGCGAGCTCGCGGTCGCGATCGCCGTCGCCGCGCTCGATAAAAAGGCCGTTGGCCTCGAGGTGCTCGATGTCGCCGGCAAGGTCGACTACGCGGACTTCCTCGTGCTGATGACGGGCCGCAGCGACCGCCAGGTCGCCGCGCTCGCGCAAGGGATCGAGGACGCGCTTCGCAAGATCGGCAAACGCCCTATGAGCGTCGAGGGCCTGCCGCACGGCAACTGGGTGCTGATGGACTTCGGCGACGTCGTCGTCCACGTCTTTCAAGACGACGCCCGCAGCCTCTACGACATCGAGGGCCTGTGGATGGACGCGCGCCGCATCCCGGTCCCAATCCCCGACACGATGCGCGACTGAGTCTCCGTTCGCGACCTACCGCTCGCGTGCGCTGCGCGATGG